>NZ_JAMYLA010000036.1:0-71440 GCF_040317725.1 Mesorhizobium sp. M1396
TGTGTCATTTGCGGGCCACCGTGACCGAAAAGCGCGATGAATAAGACGAGCGCCGCGATCCTTCACACCCCCCTCTGTCCTGCCGACGTCTCTGCCAGAGCGCAATCTTCAACGCTAGCGATTGCCATGAACGTCACCCAATCTCCGCGCCCAACGCCTTCATCAGGCCCATGAATTCCGGGAAACTCGTCGCGATCATCGCCTGGTCGTCGATGGTGACAGGCTTTTCCGTCGCCAGTCCCATCACCAGAAAACTCATGGCGATGCGGTGGTCGAGATGGGTCTGCACGGTCGTGTCCTGGCCGTTGGGATGGCCGCCGAGACCCTTGCCGCCCGGTTTGCCGCGCACCGCAAGCGAAGCTTCGCCCTCGGTGCAGTCGACGCCGTTGAGCTTGAGCCCGTTGGCGACGGCCGACAGCCGGTCGGATTCCTTCACCCGCAGCTCTTCCAGCCCCTGCATCAGCGTTTCGCCTTCGGCGAAGCTGGCGGCGACCGCGAGCACCGGGTATTCATCGATCATCGACGGCGCCCGCTCGGGCGGCACGATGACGCCTTTCAGTTCGGAGTAACGCACGCGCAGATCGGCGACGTCCTCGCCGCCGGCATTGCGCGGGTTCAAAATGTCGATCTTGCCGCCCATTTCCTGCAGCGTCAAAAGCAGGCCGGTCCGGGTCGGGTTCATCAGCACGTTCTCGATTGTTATGTCCGATCCCGGCACGATCAGCGCGGCCACCAGCGGGAAGCCGGCCGAGGAGGGGTCGCCCGGCACCGCGATGGTCTGGCCGGTCAGCTTGCCTTGGCCCTCGATGAAGATGTGGCGCACGCCGCGCTCGTCGGTCTCGACCGAAAGGTTGGCGCCGAAGCCTTTCAGCATCTTTTCGGTGTGGTCGCGCGTCATGACAGGTTCGATGACCGTGGTGATGCCCGGCGTGTTCAGCCCGGCGAGCAGCACCGCCGACTTCACCTGCGCCGAGGCCATCGGCACACGATAAGTGATCGGTGCGGCATGCTTGGGCCCATGCAGCGTGATCGGCATGCGGTCGCCGGGCGTCGCCTTCAGCACCTGCACGCCCATCTGGCGCAATGGTTCGAGCACCCGGCCCATCGGCCGGCCGGACAGCGAGGCGTCGCCGATGAAGGTCGTTTCCATGTCATAGGTGCCGACAAGCCCCATGGTGAGCCGCGAGCCGGTGCCGGCATTGCCGAAATCGAGCGGGCCTTCAGGCTGCAGCAGCGCGCCATTGCCGGTGCCGCGGATTACCCACTCGGCGCCGCGCTTTTCTATATGCGCGCCCATCGCCTTCATGGCCGCGCCGGTGCGCATCACGTCCTCGCCCTCGAGCAGGCCGGTGATGCGGGTCTCGCCGGAGGCGAGGCCGCCGAACATGAAGGAGCGATGCGAGATCGACTTGTCGCCGGGCACGCGGGCCGTGCCGGAAAGCGCTGATGATTTGCGGGCGGTGGCCGGCTTAGGGGCGGCGGCGTGAGACATGGAATTTCCCTGGACGGAATGCCGGCGGGCCGGCGCTTTTCATTTGTTGCGGCGGTCTCGTATCACGGCGGGCCGAAATGGTCATCCCCCGTGGTCGTCGCTTGACGCGAGGCCCTTCAATGCATGGTTTTGTGACGCCGGCTTTTCGCTTTGACAGCGCTGCAAACTGTGGTTAAGGGGACCACTCTTTTATCGACGAGGCTTGCCGTGGCAAAAACCGAACTTGGCACAAAACGTATCGACCCGGAGACGGGCCGAAAATTCTACGACCTGAACAAGGACCCGATCGTCTCGCCCTATACCGGCAAGACCTATCCGCGTTCCTATTTCGAGGAAGGCAAGATTGCCGCTCTCGAGGAGGAGGAAGAGGAAGTGGTCGAGAAGGAAGTGGACGCCGAGGAAGAAGAGGGCGTTGAGGTCGTCTCGCTCGAAGAGGCAGACGAGGACGCCAAGGGCGACGACCTGCCCGATCTCGGCGACGACGAGGACGATGTCGATCTCGGCGACGACGAGGATGACACTTTCCTTGCCGACGAAGAGGAAGAAGACGACGACGTTGCCGACATGATCGGCGTCGGCGACGACGACGACGAGGTCTGATCGGCCTTGAAAGCGGGCGTTTGCAGGCTTTCGTGGCCTGTTGCGAAAAAGCGGCTCTCGAAGGCTTGATATTGACGAAAGGCGGGGTTAGAAGCCGCCTGCACTAACGGCGCGGTCTCCAACCCGCGCCGGATCTCTTCGCCGGAAACGGCGCCGGTAGACTGCCGGAAGTGGGGCCATAGCTCAGTTGGGAGAGCGCTTGAATGGCATTCAAGAGGTCGTCGGTTCGATCCCGATTGGCTCCACCAAACAGTCCCTCTGCAAAACGGGCTATTCCCTTGCGGGATAATCGCGCCTCTTCAAAGGCTTGCCAGCTCGAGTTTTACCCCGCCTGACAAAGACTGCGCTTCGGCGAATTTCAGCCCCAACAACCTCAGCCCTTGGCCTAGTCGCCGACGCTTTGGTGGGACACAAGACGGCATCGAAGGGCGCAGCAACTGGTGCGGCTTGGCGGCTTCAGCCGAGAAGGTGGGCCGCGACTTCAAGCGTGTTGCGCAACGACGTCTCGAGATGGTGTTCCATCGCTTGCGCGGCGCTCTCGGCGTCGTGACGCTTCAGCGCCTCGAGAATGGCTTCATGCTGCTCGATCGTCTGTTCGCCATAGCCGGGCTTCGGAATGACGAGATAGCGGCCACGGTCCATTTGCGCCTTGGAGATGTCGACGGCTCTCCAGATCATCGGCAGGCCGCAGATTTCGGCGATGGTCCGGTGAAAGACGTCGTCGAGCTGTATCGCGGTGGCATATCTGCCCCGCGATATGGCAAGCCGGTGCGCCGCCATATTGTCTTCCAGCAATTCGCCGGCTGTCGGTGAGAATTTGGCGGCCGCGCCCCTGTGCTTTCCATCTCCAAGGCCCGGCGGATGATATAGGCTTCTTCCAGGTCGGCTCGGCTGATCGGGGCGACATAGGTGCCGGTCTGCGCCAGGATGTTGACCAGACCCTCGTCGCTGATGCGCTTGACCGCTTCGCGCACCGGGGTACGCGAAACACCGAGTGCTTCCGCGATGCTAACCTCGCTGATCACGTCCCCAGGCCTCATCTGTCCGATGACGATCAGGTTGCGAATCTGATGATAGATCTGATCGCGGAGCGGAAGAGCCCGATTGAGAGTCGAAGGGTCCAGGTCCATGGGAAATCCGTGGCTTAGGTCGCCGGAAATGATCAAATTAGAATGTAAATCAGAAAGCACCTAATGCGAGGCGCGGCTTCGACTTGGAATTCGCACCCGGGCAAAGCGTCACAGTCAGTGAGTTCGGATTCGGGCCGGCTGGAGAGAATTTCTAATCCCGTCGGCGGAATTGGAATAAACTAACTCTACAGAATTTATGGAATAAGCAATCTGCACGGGCGATCTGGTTTCCACACGGACAGGACCACGCCATGCCCACCCTTTTGCGCTTGCTCTCAACCAAAGCAGGCATTGCCGGCAGTCTCCGTCACCACATGGGAGGCAGGCCATGACCAGCGACATTCCTGAACGCATCAAGGTGCTCTGGTTTCTGCCGACGCATGGCGACAGCCGCTATCTCGGCACGACGGAAGGCGGCAGGGCCGTCGATCTGCCTTATCTGACGCAAGTCGCGAAGGCCGCCGACACGCTGGGTTACTACGGCGTGCTGCTGCCGACCGGCCGGGCCTGCGAGGATTCCTGGGTGATCGCGTCGGCGCTGGTGCCACTGACCGAGCGCTTGCGCTTCCTTGTCGCCGTGCGGCCCGGCCTGCAGTCGCCGACGTTGGCCGCGCGCATGACGGCGACGCTGGACCGCATCTCCAACGGGCGCCTGCTGATCAATGTGGTCACCGGCGGCGATCCGCTGGAGAACAAGGGCGACGGCATCTTTCTATCGCATGCCGAGCGCTACGAGGTGACGCAGGAGTTCCTGCGGATATACAAGCGGGTGCTGAGCGGCGAGACGGTCGAGCACGAGGGCAAGCATTTCCGCATCGAGGATGGAAGGCTGCTGTTTCCGCCGGTGCAGACGCCCTATCCGCCGCTCTATTTCGGCGGCTCATCCGACGCCGGATCCGTGGTGGCGGCGCAGGAGATCGACAAATATCTGACCTGGGGCGAGCCGCCCGCGGATGTCGAGCGCAAGTTGGATGGCGTGCGTGAACTGGCGCAGAAGGCCGGCCGCAAACTCTCCTTCGGCATTCGCCTGCATGTCATCGCCCGCGAAACGAGCGAGGAAGCCTGGGCCGCCGCCGACAGGCTGATCAGCCGGCTCGACGATGCGACGATCGCCTCGGCACAGAAAGTCTTTGCCCGCATGGATTCGGTCGGCCAGGCGCGGATGAGCGCGCTGCATGGCGGCAACCGTGCCAAGCTCGAGATCGCGCCCAATCTCTGGGCCGGTGTCGGCCTGGTGCGCGGCGGCGCCGGGACCGCGCTTGTCGGCGACCCCGACACGATCGCTGAGCGCATCGATGAATACCGGCGCCTCGGCATCGACACCTTCATCCTCTCCGGCTATCCGCATCTGGAAGAAGCCTATCGCTTCGGTGAACTGGTGCTGCCAAGACTGCCGACCGATCATCCGGTCAAAGTTGCCGCTTCGTCCGTCAATACCGGCCCGTTCGGCGAGACCATCGCCGGCGACCACCGGCCGAAGTCGCTCGCCAGCGCTTCATGAACGCGCTCCCTCCGATCCGCCGGTTGCGTGTCGCCATAATCGGCGGCGGTTTTTCCGGCGCGGCGGTGGCCTGGCACCTGGCACGAATGCATCGGCCGGAGCGTATTTCCATTTCGGTGATCGAGCCGCGGCCGGTGCTCGGCGGCGGCCTTGCCTACTCCACCGAGGAGCCGTCGCACCGGGTCAATGTCCCGGCTGTCAGAATGAGCATGGTACCCGACGACCCGCGGCACTTCGCGCGCTGGTTGACCGGCAGCGGAGAACTCGAGCGCGACACGGACGCCATCTGGAAGAATGGCGACGCCTATCCGCGCCGGCGCGTGTTTGGCCGCTACGTCGCCGAACATCTGGCGCCGCATCTCGGCTCAGGCGTTGTCCACCATGTTGAAGGGTCCGCCACAAATGTAACGCGCGATGCCAGTGGCGCGGGCTGGACCGTGCATACGTCCAGTGGGTTGGTCGCCGCCGACATCGTCGTCCTGGCAGCGACGCACCCGCACCCCGCGATTCCAGCCGCGCTGATCCAACTGGCGGAAGCGCCGGGTTTCATCGCCGACCCTTACGTCGCGTCAGCGCTTGCCGGGATCGGGCCGGAGGCCTCGGTGCTGATCGTCGGCTCCGGACTGACTTCGGCCGACATGGTCGCCGAACTCTCCCGCCGTGGCCATCGCGGCCGCATCGTGGCGCTGTCGCGCCGCGGGCTGCGCTCGCGTGGCCACCCGGACATCAGGGGCGAGCCTTTCGGCGACTTTGCCTCGGCCCCGGCAACAACGGCGCTTGGCCTGCTCAAGAACATTCGCGCGACGCTGGCGGCGGCGCGTGCGGCCAATGTCAACTGGCAGTCCGTCTTCGACCAGTTGCGCCTGCAAGGTCCTGTGCTGTGGGCCGCACTTACCCCGCCAGAGCGGGCAAGGCTGGTCCGCCAGCTGCGCGTGTTCTGGGACGTGCATCGCTTCCGGATCGCTCCGCAGGTCGCTTCCGTGCTCGACCGCCGTCATGAGGGCGGCACATTCGACACCATCGCCGCCAGGCTTGTCGCGTCGAACGTTGAGGACGGCAGCCTGGCGGTCAGCTTTCAGCGGCGCGGGCAGACGCGGATCGAGACGGCGCGCTTCGATGCCGTCATCAACACCACGGGTCCGGCCCATGGGCAGGCACCGCGGCTGAACCCGGCGCTAAGCTCGCTGGCGCAAGCCGGGCTGATCAGGATGGACCAATACGGATTGGGCATCGAGACCAGTCTCGACAGCCGCGCCGTCGGCCGGGATGGCGGGACAACCACGACACTGTTCGTCGCGGGTCCGCTGGCGCGAGCGACTTTCGGCGAACTCATGGGCCTGCCCGAGGTCGCCCGCCATGCCCAGGCGGTCGCGGCCGAAATTGTCAAGCTGCTCGAAACGCCAGCCACCATCAGCGCCAATGTTGTGCCTGGTCCGCTCGCGAGCTGACATCGGCAAGCCGGATTGGTCGGGCAAAATTGGTATTTCCGTCCCAAGAGGGCCTCAAAAACGGAAAATCCTCCTTTGTATATATATTCTATAAACATAATAAATATTGGAAGCCGGCGTGACCGGAGCGATCAACGACACGGCCTGGATGGGAGACAGTTCATGGCACACGCAGGAACCGACGCGATCAAGTTCGCCTACTGGGTGCCGAATGTTTCGGGCGGCCTGGTGATCTCCAACATCGAGCAGCGCACCAACCATTCGGCCGAGTACAACCGCAAGCTGGCGCGGATCGCCGAGAAATCCGGCTTCGACTATGCGCTCAGCCAGATACGTTTCACCGCCGGCTACGGCGCCGACGAACAGCATGAATCGGTGGCGTTCAGCCATGACCTGCTAGCCGCGACCACCACACTCAAGGTCATCGCGGCGATCCTGCCCGGCCCCTGGAATCCGGCGCTGGCAGCAAAGCAGATCGCCACCATCAGCTATCTGACCAATGGCCGTGTCGCGATCAACCTTGTCTCCGGCTGGTTCCGCGGCGAATTCCACGCCATCGGCGAGCATTGGCTCGACCATGACGAGCGCTACCGCCGCTCGGAGGAATTTATTCGTGCGCTGCGCGGAATATGGACAGAAGACAGCTTCACCTTCCGAGGCGACTTCTATCGTTTCAACGAATATTCGCTGAAGCCGAAGCCGCCACATCCGCTGCCCGAGATATTCCAGGGCGGCTCGTCGCGCGCCGCACGCGACATGGCCGCGCGCGTCTCGGACTGGTACTTCACCAACGGCAACACGCCGGCCGAGATCGCCAAGCAGGTCGACGATCTCAGGACCAAGGCGAAGGCCAACAACCATTCCGTCAAGGTCGGCGTCAACGCCTTCGCGGTCGTCCGCGAGACCGAGGACGAGGCCAGGGCGGTGCTCGCCGAAATCATTGCCAAGGCCAACCCCGAGGCGGTCAACGCCTTTGGCCACGAGGTGAAGAATGCCGGCAAGGCCTCGCCGGAGGGCGAGGGCAATTGGGCGAAATCCTCCTTCGACGATCTGGTCCAGTACAATGACGGCTTCCGCTCGAACCTGATCGGCACGCCAAGGCAGGTCGCTCAGCGCATCGTCGACCTGAAGCGCGCGGGTGCCGATCTCATCCTGCTCGGCTTCCTGCATTTCCAGGAAGAGGTCGAGCATTTCGGCAAGCATGTCATCCCGTTGGTCCGCGAGCTGGAAAACGCCGAGGCAGCGGCGTCGCTGGCGGCAGAGTAGCCGGCCCCACAGGCTGGCCGGACAGGCTCCGGCCGGCGGACACATGAAAGCTACCCAGCGCGCTCGATCCATCGAGCGGCAACGGGGATTTGCGCGCCTGCTGAAGCAATCGAGGACGATTGGAATGCCTCTGCCCAGTTATACGCTCGGAGTGATGGAGGCTTCCGCCTATGCACCGGAGGTCTTTGCGCGCGGCCTGCCGTCAAGTTCGCGGCCGCAGCAGCAGCCCGAAGACAAGGGCGAGCCGGTCGGCTCCGTTGCCGGCGTACCCGCTGCGCTGCTTTCGCTGGAAGGCATCGGCCTGTCGTTTGGCGGCGTCGTGGCACTGGCGGACATCGACCTGTCGGTCCGTCCCGGCGAGATCCGCGCCATCATCGGCCCGAACGGCGCCGGCAAGAGTTCGCTGATCAACGTCATCAGCGGCGTCTACCGGCCGGATCGCGGCCATGTCCAGCTCGACGGTACTTTTTATGCCCAGGTCCCGACGCAGCGGTTGGCGCATCTCGGGGTCGCCAGGACCTTCCAGAACCTTGCGCTGTTCAAAGGCCTCAGCGTGCTCGACAATGTAGCTTCAGGCCTCGCCTACAAGGCCCGCTCCAACTTTGCCGGTCAGGTGCTGGGCATCGGCCGCTCGCGCGACGAGCAGCGCGACTCGCGCAGCCGTGCTGAACAGACCCTCGAATTCCTTGATCTCATGTCTGTTCGCGATCGCCTTGCCGGCACGCTGCCTTACGGGCTGCGGAAGCGGGTCGAACTCGCCCGTGCACTGGTCGCCGAGCCGCGCCTGCTTTTGCTCGATGAGCCGATGGCCGGCATGACCGCAAACGAAAAGAGCGAGATGGCGGCCTTCGTCCGCGCCGCGCGCGACCGCTTCGCCACATCAGTGGTGTTGATCGAGCACGATGTCGGCGTCGTCATGGGCCTGTCCGACCGCATCGCCGTTCTCGACTACGGCCGCAAGATCGCCGACGCCACGCCCGATGAAGTCAGGAACGACCAGCGGGTCATCGATGCCTATCTCGGTGTCGCCTCGGACAATGAGGACAGGGCAGGCATATGATCGCCGATTTCGACTACCAGTTCTTTATCGAAGTGCTCGTCGGCGGCCTGCTTTCCGGCGTCATGTACTCGCTGGTCGCGATCGGCTTCGTGCTGATCTACAAGACCTCGGGCGTGCTCAATTTCGCGCAAGGCGCGATGCTGTTGTTCGCGGCACTCACCTTCGTCAGCCTTGTCGAGCGCGGTATTCCGTTCGCGTTGGCGCTGGTGATCACCTTCGCCATCATGGTGGCGATGGGTGTCGCAATCGAGCGTACGGTGCTGCGGCCGCTCACCAACAAGCCGCCGATCACGCTGTTCATGGCGACGCTCGGCCTGTCCTACATCATCGAGGGCGCCGCCCAACTGATCTGGGGCACGCAGGTCCACGGCCTCGACCTTGGCATCGAGGATGTGCCGCTGGAAATCGGCGGCGTGCTGATCAGCCAGTTCGACATCTTCGCCGCCGTGGTTGCCGCCGGCATGGTTCTCCTGCTGTCGCTGTTCTTCCGCTACACCCGCATCGGCCTCTCCTTCCGTGCCGTCGCCGACGACCAGTTTGCCGCGCTTGCGGTTGGTCTGCGTCTGCCGCTGATATGGGCGACCGTCTGGGCCGCCGCCGGCCTCGTCGCACTGGTCGCCGGACTGCTCTGGGGCGCACGCCTCGGTGTGCAGTTCTCGCTGTCGCTGGTGGTGCTGAAAGCGCTGCCGGTGCTGGTGCTCGGCGGCTTCGACTCCATCCTCGGCGCCATCGTCGGCGGGCTCTTGATCGGCGCCAGTGAGAAGCTCGCCGGAGTCTATATCGGCGACTATTTCGGCGGCGGCATCGAGAGCTGGTTCGCCTATGTCGTCGCGCTCGTGTTCCTGCTGCTCCGCCCTTCCGGCCTGTTCGGCCAGAAACTCGTCGAGAGGATCTGAGCGATGACCGCGATAACAAGCGATTTCGCCTCCGCGCCGGTCCTGCCGAAATGGGTCGTGCCCGCGCTGCTGCTCGCCTTCGCCTACGGTGTCGTGCCGCTGATCGGCTCGAGCTATCTGTTCGAGGCCATCCTGCTGCCATTCCTGGCGCTCAGCCTCGCCGGCGTGGGCTTGAACATCCTGACCGGCTATGCCGGCCAGGTTTCGCTGGGCAGTGCCGCCTTCATGGCGGCGGGCGCCTTCGCCGCCTACAATTTCAACTTGCGGATCGAAGGCCTGCCGCTGATCGGTAGCATCTTTCTGGCCGGCATTGTCGCGGCCGCGATCGGTATCGTATTCGGCCTGCCCAGCCTGCGGCTGAAGGGCTTTTATCTCGCGGTCTCGACCTTGGCCGCGCAGTTCTTCGTGCAATGGGCGCTGACCAAATTCAGCTGGTTCTCCAACAACTCGGCTTCCGGCGTCATCGACGCGCCGAGACTTTCGATCGGCGGGTTCGCTCTGGATGACGCGGTCGGCCGCTACCTGTTCGCGCTAACCATCGTCACGGTGCTGACCTTCCTTGCCTATCGGCTGGTCTCGTCCCAGACCGGGCGCAATTTCATCGCCATCCGCGACAATGAAACCGCCGCCCGTATCATCGGCATCCCGGTGCTGAAGACCAAGCTTCTGGCCTTCGCCATCTCGTCCTTCATCATCGGCGTTGCCGGGGTCATCTGGGCCTTCGCCTATCTGCGGACCGTCGAGCCGGACGGCTTCGATCTCGATCGGTCGTTCCAGATACTGTTCATCATCATCATCGGCGGCCTGGCTTCGATCCGCGGCGCTTTCTTCGGCGCCGCCCTCATCGTCGTCTTCCCGCTCGCCCTGTCGCGCCTCGGCGGCTTCCTGCTCGGCGATCTCTTCGACTCGGGCGTGCTCGACATGAGCCAGCGCATCGTGCTGGGCGCGCTCATCATCCTGTTTCTGATCCTGGAACCCGACGGCCTGGTGGCCCTTTGGGACAGGCTCCGAAGACGGCTCCTGTTCGCCTGGCAGACGACTTGAGCCCGTGCATCTGAAAATAGATCACATTCGAAAATGAACAGGGGCCGAACCCAAGACGGCCCATACCGGGAGTACCTCGACCATGACTTTCCTCAGCACAATCAAGGCGGCGGCGCTGTCCGCGGCGATGATCGTGTCGGTGGCCTTGCCCGCCGCGCACGCCGACGAGCAATATTTCCCGCTGCAGAGCTATCGAGTCGGGCCCTATGCGGCCGGCGGCACCGGCTTCTTCGGCGGCTTCATCGACTATCTCAACCTCATCAACATCCGTGACGGCGGCGTCAACGGCGTCAAGCTGACCTGGGACGAATGCGAGACCCAGTACGAGGTCGAGCGCGGCGTCGAGTGCTATGAGCGGCAGAAGAGCCATGCCGGCGCCGCGGCCTGGAACCCGCTTTCGGTGGGCATTGCCTATGCCATGATCGACCGCATCACCGCCGACAAGGTGCCGCTGATCACCGTCAACCACGGCCGCACCGATTCCACCGACGGGCGCGTCTTCCCCTATGTCTTCCCGCTGCTGCTCAATCCCTACAGCGAGACCTCGGGCATCGTGAACTACATCGCCTCCAAGGAAGGCGGCATCGACAAGCTGAAGGGCAAGAAGATCGTCGTGCTCTATCACGGCTCGCCCTACGGCAAGGAAACCATCCCGATCTATGACTTGCTGGCGCAGAAATACGGCTTCACCGTGCAGCAGATCGAGGTGCCGCATCCCGGCAACGAGCAGCAGTCGCAATGGCTGACCATCCGTCGCGCCAAGCCGGACTTCGTCGTCCTGCGCGGTTGGGGTGTGATGAACCCGGTGGCGCTGAAGACGGCGGTCAAGGTCGGCTATCCCGTCGACCATATCGTCGGCAATGTCTGGTCGAATTCGGAAGAGGACGTGATCCCGGCCGGCGACGCCGCCAAGGGCTACACCGCCATCACCACCCAGGCTTCCGGCAACAGCTACCCGGTGGTGCAGGAGATCGTGAAGACGGTCTACGGCGCCGGCAAGGGCAATCTGGAAGACAAGTCGCGCATCGGCTCGGTCTACCACAACCTCGGCATCGTCAACGGCATCCTCAATGTCGAGGCGATCCGCGTCGCGCAGGAGAAATTCGGCCACCGCACGCTGACCGGCGACGAGGTCCGCTGGGGCTTCGAGCACCTCAAGCTCGATCCGGCCAAGGTCGAGGCGCTCGGCGCCAAGGACCTGTTCCACTCGATCAATGTCAGCTGGGACAATCACGAGGGCGAAGGCTACGTGACCTTCCAGCAGTGGGATGGCAAGAAATGGAACGTCGTCTCCGACTGGATCGCGCCGGACTGGGCGCTGCTGCGGCCGATCATCGAGAAGTCCGCCGAAGCCTATGCGGCCGAGAAGGGTATCAAGCTGCGCACGGCTGACGACGCCGATGCGGTGACCACCAACTGATCAGCCAAGGCCGGTGCTTCGGACAACTTTCCGTAGCGTCCGGCCTGTTTCGGTTCATCGAACCACGGAAATGAGAGCCTATGTCGGACGATGACGTCATTCTTGCCGTGGACGCGGTTCATGCTACCTACAACCACGCCATCACGGCGCTGCACGGCGTCAGCTTAGAGCTGAGGCGGGGCCAGATCCTGGCATTGCTTGGCGCCAATGGCGCCGGCAAGACCACGACGCTGAAGGCTGTTTCCAACCTGCTGCCGGCCGAACGCGGGCAGGTCAACGCCGGCACCGTCCGCTATGAAGGATCGGATGTCTCACGCCGCAAGCCGGGCGATCTGGTGCGCGCCGGACTGGTCCAGGTGCTGGAAGGCCGCCACTGCTTCAAAAGCCTCACCGTCGAGGAAAACCTGGTCGCCGGCGGCATTGGCCGCAGCGGCAGCCGCGCCGAGATCAGCGGGGATCTCGAACGGATCTACGGCTATTTTCCGCGTCTCAGGGAAAAGCGCCGGACTTTGTCCGGCCTGACCTCGGGCGGCGAACAGCAGATGACGGCGATTGGGCGGGCGCTGATGTCGCGGCCGCGCCTGCTGGTCCTCGACGAACCATCGATGGGGCTCGCCCCGCTCATCGTCCAGGACATTTTCCAGAGCTTGAGAAAACTCAACCGCGAGACGGGCCTGTCGATCCTGGTCGCCGAGCAGAACTCGGCGGTTGCCCTCAGATACGCCGACCACGCCACGGTGCTGGAAAACGGCGTCTCCGTTCTCTCCGGCGCGGCCGCCGAGCTTCGCCAGCGCGAGGACATCAGAGCCTTCTATCTCGGTCAATCGACCCCCGGGCAGCAGGCATCGCCTGCCACCAAGCCAGCCCATCTCCACGCCGTTGCCTGAACCGAAATCTCAAGGAGCAGTGAAATGACCGTTTCGACCGTCAAGACCGACCAAGCTTCCGCCGCCGTGCCGCCAGTCGCAAGGCCGACCGTGCCGGCGCATATCATCAAGGACGACGCCGAAGCGATTGCGATCGCCCACGCGCTCGCCGCCGAATTCGTCAGGGATTCCTCCAGGCGTGATCGCGAGCGGATCTGGCCGGTTGCCGAACTCGATGCGTTTTCGCAAAGCGGCCTATGGTCGATCAACGTGCCCAGGACATTCGGCGGGCCGGAGGTGTCCTATGCCACGCTGGCGAAGGTGATCGAGATCATCTCGGCGGCGGATTCCTCGATCGGCCAGGTGGCACAGAACCATCTCGGCGTCGTCGCCGCCATCCGCACCGTATCCGACAAGGATCAGCAGAAGCTGCTGTTCGCCGAAGTGCTGATGGGCACCCGGTTCGGCAACGCGTTTTCAGAGTTCGGCTCCAAGCGTGCCGCCGATTTCGAGACCCGCTTCACCGAAGCCGGTGATCATGTGATCGTCAATGGCCGGAAATTCTATTCGTCCGGCGCGCTGCTGGCGCATCTGGTGCCGATCGTCGCGCTCGATGACGAGGGCCGCGCCTGGTATGCGATCGCCGACCGTGGCGCACCTGGCCTGACGGTCATCGACGACTGGTCAAGCTTCGGCCAGCGTACGACGCTGTCGGGCACCGTCATCATCGACAACGTCAAGGTGCCGAAGACCCATCTGGTGCCCGGCTACAAGGGCTACGACAAGCCGACCGCCGACGGCGCCATCTTCCAGATCATCCAGGTGGCGGTCGACACCGGCATCGCCCAGGCGGCGATCGACGAGACGGTCAGTTTCGTCAGGACCAAAAGCCGCGCCTGGATCGACAGCGGCGTCGACAATGCCTGGGACGATCCCTACACCATCCAGGCCATCGGCGATCTGACGCTGCGCCTGCACGCGGCGCAGGCGCTGCTCGAAAAGGCCGGCGTGGCAATCGACCGGGCGGTGATTGAGCCAACCGCCGAGACGGTGGCGCATGCCCAGATCGTCACCGCCGAGGCAAAAATCCTGTCGACCGAAATCGCCATCGCCGCGACGAACAAGCTGTTCGAATTGGCGGGAACCCGCTCGACCCTGGCGGAACACAATCTCGACCGGCATTGGCGCAACGCCCGCACGCACACGCTGCACGACCCGGTACGCTGGAAATATGCGATCCTGGGCAAATATTTCCTGAACGGCGAGAATCCGCCGCTGCACGCCTGGAGCTGATTTCCCATCGGCGGCGAGCGGCTCGCCGCGTCAAAACTTCGACCATCCAAGAGAGGCCCACTGCCATGTCAAACCCAACAGTCGTCGGCTTTTCCGGCAACATCACCCGGCCGTCAAAGACGCGCGCCTTCGTCGATTTGGTCGCCAGGGACATCGCCGCCAGTCACGGCCTGTCGGCGAGTACCTATGATATCGAGGATCTCGGTCCGTCGCTCGGCACGGCAAGATGGGCCCGCGAACTCGACGGGCAAGCGCGCACGATCCTGGAACAGATCCTCGCCGCCGACGTGCTCGTCGTCGGGTCGCCGACCTACAAGGGCAGCTATACCGGCCTGTTCAAGCATTTCTTCGACCTGATCGACCCGGCAGCGTTGCGGGGCAAGCCCATCGTGTTGACGGCGACCGGCGGTGGCGAGCGCCATGCCTTGATCGTCGAACATCAGCTGCGGCCGCTGTTCGGCTTCTTCGAGGCTTTTGCGTTGCCCACCGCCGTCTATGCCACCGACAAGGATTTCACCGACGGTGTGCTGCATTCCGAGGCCATCCTGAAGCGTGCGGCGCAGGCGGTCGATGAGGTCGGCTTCGTGCTGGCCAATCGCTCGGCCGGCAGGATCGCCGCCGAATAGCCTGCCGTCACCGGAATTTCGCCACGATCGAAATAAGCAAGGACCGCACCCTCGCTTACGCGCGGTTTACGACCGCACGCTACATCCTGTTCCTGTCTGATTCGCCTGGGACAGGAACCTCATGAGCAAAGCCCTCACCTCTTTCGCACTGGTCGCCGTGCTGACCGCCTTGCTCATGGCGTTGAGCCTGGCCGTGGCCAGGCACGGCTATCCCTATGGCGCGATCGGCGTCAGGCGCCTTGACGGCATCGCCGATGCCGGCGTGTTCATCCCGATCGCCGCGGTCTATTTCTTCAGCGCGATGCTGATGATGATCCTGCCGATCAGGGCGGCCGGCATTGTCCTGACCCATGCCGCCGACGCGATCTTCTGGACGGTGATCGTGCTGTTTGCGGCAATCGTCGGCTGTCTCGCCGCCAGATGGGCTTTCGGCCAGGGCAGCGCCGTGTGGGCGCTGCTGAACTGGCGGTTTTTGTTTGCCGCGGCGATCGTCGGTTGCCACTTCGTCATGAACGAACTGCGCCGCAACGTTCTGCTGCGCAGCCTGTTTTTCGTGGTCTTCGCCGTCGCGACGCTGGCCTGCCTGTTCTGGTCGTTCACGCTCTGACCTGGCGCCGGCTAATCCGCTGATCCGGCGGCGATGTTGCAGGCGGCAATTTCCATCCATGTCCAGAGATAGGCCGCGAGACCACGGTCGATATGGATGCGATCACTGCCACATGAAATTGCCGGGCCCCGGCAATTTCATGGCTACCGGCCGCGAGGAACGGTTTTCTCGACATAGCGCGAGAAATCCTCGACGTCCCGGGGTGACGGTTCCTGGCCAGTGAAACTGCGCAGATAGGAGGCAACATGAGCCAGCCGGCTGCTCATCGGCTCGTTGAGCTCGAGCGAGTAATAGCCGATCTGCATGAAATAGAGCACGCGAGCCCGCACGAACGCATTCACCTCTTCATAGCCATGACGCATGAACATGTCGCGAATGGCGTTGACGCGCTCCTCGTCGGCCTCGTCAAGCGCGCGCCGGATGGCAGGTGAGCGGCGGGCCCAGGCCCTGATCGCGAAATCCAGCTGCGGATCGAACAGCCTTTCGTCCACCCAGCAT
This sequence comes from Mesorhizobium sp. M1396, assembly GCF_040317725.1. Lineage (NCBI taxonomy): Bacteria > Pseudomonadati > Pseudomonadota > Alphaproteobacteria > Hyphomicrobiales > Phyllobacteriaceae > Mesorhizobium > Mesorhizobium sp. M1396. The sequence goes on from NZ_JAMYLA010000036.1 coordinate 15,748, forward strand.
TCGAAAATGCTCATCACCCCGCGGATGACGGTCGCGGACGGTCGCCTGGCGCGTTCGACGATGAATTTGGTGTTGGTCTGCCGCCAGTAGTCGAGCAACTGGTCGAGCAGATCCTGCCGGCTCTTGAAATACCAGTAGAAGCTGGAACGCGACACATCGAGCTTCTGGCCAAGCGTCAGCACGCGGACGCGTTCGACACCGTCCGAGATCAACGTTTCAAGCGCAAGCTTCAGCCAGTCTTCGCGAGTGGCCTTGATGTTGCCGGTGGCGCCAGCGCGTTGAATCGTCGTTTCGAGAGCTGCCATCGACACGACGCATGACATGCTGCCTCAGGCAAATCAAGGCTATGGACACTAATGTACAGAGCAATTCGACCTGGCCCGAATGGTTCGGCACAGATGTTAGCCGGACGGGATCGATATGGCGCTGTCGTCGCAGCGTCATATCGAGCGAGGGGGGTTTTTGTCGCGGCTGCTGGATCAGTGCGTGCTTTCCCGCAAGCCAATTGTCTGGCAAATACCAGTTCAGACAGATGCCGCCGCGCGGCCAACCAGCAGGGAGATAGGAACATGACGCTGTTTCGACAGAACCTTATCGATGGCGAATGGGTCGGCGAGGCCGGTTCGCGCAACATCAATCCCTCCGATACCGGCGATGTCGTCGGCGACTATGCCTCGGCGGGCGTCGAGCAGGCCAAACAGGCGATCGCCGCGGCCAAGGCGGCGTTTCCGGCGTGGTCCCGCTCCGGTCCGCTGGCGCGCCACGCGGTGCTGAAAAAAGCCTCGGACGAGATCATGGCGCGCAAGGACGAGATCGGCCGCAACCTGGCACGTGAGGAAGGCAAGACGCTGGCCGAGGGCATCGGCGAGACCATTCGCGCCGCCCAAATCTTCGATTTCTTTGCTGGTGAAGCATTGCGCCAGGCGGGAGAGGTCGTGCCGAGCGTGCGGCCGGGTGTCGGCGTCGAGATCACGCGCGAGGCGGTCGGCGTCGTCGGCATCATCACGCCATGGAATTTTCCGATCGCCATCCCGGCCTGGAAGATCGCGCCGGCGCTGTGCCACGGCAACACCGTCGTCTTCAAGCCGGCCGAACTGGTTCCCGAGAGCGCCTGGTCCATCGTCGATATCCTGCATCGCGCCGGCCTGCCGAAGGGCGTGCTCAATCTCGTCATGGGCAAGGGTTCGGTGGTCGGCCAGGCGATGCTCGACAGTCCCGATGTCAACGCCATCACCTTCACCGGCTCGGTCGGCACCGGCAAGCGCGTCGCCGCGGCAAGCATCGAGCATATGCGCAAGTTCCAGCTTGAAATGGGCGGCAAGAACCCGCTGGTCGTGCTCGACGATGCCGACCTCGCGATTGCCGTCGATTGCGCGCTCAATGGCGCCTTCTTCTCGACCGGCCAGCGCTGCACGGCATCGTCCAGGCTGATTGTGACCGACGCCATTCATGACCGTTTCGTCGAAGCTCTCAAGGATCGCATGAGCAAACTGGTCATCGGCGACGCGCTCGACGCGCAAACCCAGATCGGCCCGGTCGTCGACGCCACCCAGTTGAAGCAAGACGAGGACTATATCGCTATCGGCGTCAGGGAAGGTGCCACGCTTGCCTTCGGCGGCGAGCGGCTCGACCGCAAGACGCCGGGTTTCTACCTGCGGCCGGCGCTGCTGACGCAGGCCACCAACGCCATGCGCAGTTCGCGCGAGGAGATCTTCGGACCCGTCGCCAGCGTCATTCGCGTCAAGGACTATGACGAGGCGCTTTCCGTCGCCAACGACACGCCCTTCGGGCTGACCTCGGGCATCTGCACCTCGAGCCTCAAGCACGCCACCCACTTCAAGCGCAATTCGGAGGCCGGCATGGTGATGGTCAATCTGCCGACGGCGGGTGTCGACTTCCATGTTCCCTTCGGCGGGCGCAAGGGCTCGAGCTACGGCCCGCGCGAACAGGGCCGCTACGCGGCGGAATTCTACACCACCGTGAAAACCGCCTATACGTTCCCAGGCTGATCGGCCACTTGGCCGATCATGCCAGGATGATCGGTCGATCGGGCCGGCAACCCGCCATGCACATCAAGATTGGGCACATTCTAGATTGGAGCGGCGCGAAGCGATGACAGTGCAGGGCCTGACCTGGCTCAATCCGCCGCCGCAGCATTCCATCGACGGCGACAGCGTTCGTGTGCGCACCGGCAAGGAGACCGATTTCTGGCGCGAAACCTTCTACGGTTTCTGGCGCGACAACGGTCACTTCCTGTACCGCCAGGTCGAGGGCGATTTCACCGCCGAGGTCACGGTCAAAGGCGACTACGAGGTGCTTTATGATCAAGCCGGGCTGATGGTCCGTCTGAGTGAAACGCATTGGATCAAGGCCGGCATCGAATACACCGACGGCGTGATGTACTTTTCCGTCGTCGTCACCAATGATGCCTCCGACTGGTCGCTGGCCACCATTCCGGCCAGTCCCGACGGTGTCAGGATCCGGTTGACCCGTCACGCCGAGACGATCCGCGTCCAATACCTCGATGCTTCCGACGGCCACTGGAAGCCGGTGCGGCTCGCCTATTTTCCGATCTCCAAGACGGTCGATGTCGGCATGATGTGCTGTTCGCCGCAGCGCGAAGGCTTCGAGGTCACATTCGCCGGCTTTTCGGTCGGCCCACCGATATCGCGGGAATTGCACGACTGACACTGCCGTCGCTTCCAGCGTTAGGCCTGAAACGATGCGGAACGATGTCGCTCTTCCACGTCTGGTGAAGGATCGGTGGAATCATGCGCCAGCCTCGTCCAGTCCCAGCCCGGCGCGGACGGCATTGCGGATGGCACGCGGGCTGAACCTGGCCCAAACCGCTTGATGCGCGCGGATGCGCTGCCATGCCCGGCGGTCAGCGTCCAGGCAAAGTTCGACAGCCATGTCGGCAAGCCCTTCATCGGTATCCGACAGCAGCAACTCCTCGTTGTCGGCAAGGTCCAGACCCTCGGCCGCCAGCGGCGTCGCGATCACCGGCACGCCCCAGGCCATCGCCTCCAGAATCTTGATGCGCGTGCCGCCGCCTGCCGCAAGCGGCATGATGCTGAGATGCGCCCTGGACAGGAGCGGCGCCACGGTTTCGGGGTCTTCGACGAGCTCCACGCCAGGCAATCCGGCCAGTGCCCGCACCGCGGGCTTCGGGCTGCGTCCAGCGAGAACCAGTGTCGCCGCCGGCAAAGCCTGCCGGATGCGCGGCAATATGGAGCCGGCTAACCGCTCGACGGCATCGACGTTTGGCGGATAGCCGAGATGGCCGATAAACAGGATCACCGGAAAGCCATTGCCGGGTCCGGGCTCGGCGGGTAGCGTTTCGGGACTGTGCCCGGCGTGGGGAATTCCGTTTGGAACGACATCGATCGGCACCGTGTGCCGCGAGAGGGCCATCAGCCTCTCGCGATCCTGGCCCGAGCAGACCCAGACCCTGTCGACAAGGGCAAGCGTCTTTCGCTCGAGGCGCCTGATGCCAAGGCCTGGCGTGATCGTCGCCATGGCAGGTCGCTTCGCATCGGCGCGCCGCAACTGTCCCGCCAGATCGGACTCGACATTGTGCATGTCGAGGATGAGCTGTCTTGTCAGCGCTCGCAAAGGCCGCAGCAGCTTGAACAGGCCGATACCCTCGACCAGCACGGTGTCCGGGCGGAAGTCCCGGACCAGTGCCTCCAGCCGCGTCAAGGCGGCGCGCGAAATGCGATGCTCCGCCCCTATGCGCCACCACCCGATCGAACCGGAGCGGGCCTCTCCTTCGATCGACAAAGCCTCGATACGGATCGACGGATCGGCTGCTTCCACGGTCCGCGGCCGCACCGACACCAGGCAGACCGGGCCGAATTCCGTTGCCGCCTCAGCGTTGCGGTAATTCCTCAGGTCAGCGCCGGATGTCGGCGGAAAGGCCGGATCGTGGGAGACGAGCAGCACGCGCCGCTCGGCGTTCCGCGTGAAAACAGTAGGGTTCAAAGCGGGGGCCCGGGACGTTGCACCAGCCACTGCTTTAAAGGCTTCATTCCAGATGGCATTCACGACCGCCCCAAGCCACAACAATCAGCTTCGACTTGTTTAGCCGAACGGGGCTTTCGTCAAGCGTCGTATCCTCTGTGGATGTCCGGTGCCCCAGCCTTGCGGCAGGCCTGCCGGTATAGCGCAATCACCGCCTGGACCATGCCAGCCAGCGGGCCGCCAGACGCTTCCAAAATGAGGTGAGCCTTGTCCGCCGATAAGCGTCGCCGGCCATCTTGATGCCTTGCGCCTGCGTTGGGAAAGGATGGATGACGTTGGCCAGCGCATGCAATCCCATGCCAGACCGCATGGCGAGCGACACCGCATTGATCATCTCGCCGGCATGGCTGGCGACGACCGTGGCACCCAGGATGCGGTCGGACCCCTCTCTGACGTGGATCTTGACGAAACCCTCCTCCTCGCCGTCCATGACCGCGCGCGCGACGTCGTGCATCAGCACCGTATAGGTCTTGACCGGGATGCCGTTCTGCCGCGCCTCCGCCGGATAGAGGCCGACATGGGCGATCTCCGGATCGGTGTAGGTGCACCACGGAATGACCAGTTCGCTCAGTTTCCTGCGTCCGAGAAACAGGGCATTGCGCACGACCATGCGGGCTGTAGCCTCGGCGGTATGGGTGAATTTGTATGCAAGGCAGACATCGCCAGCCGCATAGATGCGTGGATTGGTGGTTCTGAGGTAGTCGTCCACTTTGATGCCGGTGGCGTCGTACGCCACCCCGGCGTTCTCCAGGTCGAGTCCGTCGACATTGGGCGAACGGCCGATGCCCGTGATGATCTCGTCGACGGAAACCGTCATTGTGTCGCCGTCGCGCACAAGGTCGGCGAGCTTCTTGCCGCCTTCTGTCCGCACCGCCACCGCCTCGGTATTGAGGCGAACCTCGACCCCTTCGCGCGCCAGCGCGTCCGAAAGGATCTGGGCGGCGTCGCGTTCCTCGCCAGGCAGGAACATCGGTTCCCGCTGCACCAGGATGACGTTCGCGCCCAGCAGGCAGAAGGCCTGCGCCGCCTCGCAGCCGAGCGGTCCGCCGCCAATGACCAGAAGCCGTTTCGGGCACTCCGTGAGATCGAACATGGTTTCGTTGCTGAGATAGCCGGCTTCGGCGAGGCCCGGAATCGTCGGCAGGGCCGGACGTGCGCCCGTCGCAACCAGCGCCTTCCTGAAACGCAGCGTCTTCCCGGCAACCGTGACCTCGTCAGGTCCGGAAAATCGCGCTTCACCGAAATAGAGATCGATGCCCGCGGAAGCCAGGCTCGCGGCCGAATCGGCGCGGCTGATCCGCTGCCGGATCTGCCGCATCCGCGTCATTGCCCGCTGAAAGTCGATGTGAAGACTGTCCGGCGTGTCGCCGCCAAGATTCTCGGCATCGCGCATATCGGCATAGAGCCTGGCCGTGCGGATGATCGCTTTCGACGGGATGCAGCCGACATTGATGCAGGTGCCGCCGATCAGCCCGCGCTCGATCAGCGCGACTTTCGCACCGAGGTTTGCCGCTTCGCTGGCAGCCGTCAAGCCGGCTGGCCCGGCGCCGATGACGACAAGATTGTATGGGCCATTGGGCTCGGGATTCTTCCAGAGCGGTGGATGGGCACCCCTGATCAGCTCGATGTCATCGCGGTCGACTGGGAAGGCGTTGGCCATGGTCCGGTCACGCGACATCGCCGTCACCTGACGCCGGGCTGGCCGGCTGAGACAGCCAGCCGCCGCTGAATCCGGCTCTGCCCAGGCCGCGGCGGATGTGCGGATTGGACCGCATCAGCTCCCAGATCAAGCGCGACCGGTGGTTCTCGATCATCATCACCACGATGCCCTGATCCAGCCCGTAATGGCCTTCCGACACCCAGCCGTCGCGGCCGAATTTTCGCCGATTGGCCAATGTCGGATTGAAGCCGCTCGGCAGCCGGAAATTGTCGATCACCTCGGGGTAGCGCTCCCCGAGATGGCGCAATGCCGCCAGGCAGATGTCCGGGGCGAAGGGCAGCGACGCCGGATAGGACCATGGGGTGATCGTTCCATCATCCGGCCCGAAAGGCGCGCCGCGCGCGGCATAGCCGGAAAACCGGCGACGCTGTCGCGCTACGCTGGCACGAAGGCGGCCTGGTCCGTCGCCCGCCGAAAGTCCCCACAGGTTCTCGTCGTAGCCGCCGTAGCCGTAAGGGTTGTGGCGCGCATAGTCGCGGTGCAGGTAGGTCGAGCGGCGGCTGTTTTCGAAATAGTCCGAATTCTTCTCACGCATGAAAACGTCGCGGATGCCCGCGAAGTCGATCCAGGCATGCGAGAACTGGTGCATGAACAACGGACCGCCATAGAGCACGTCGTAGCCGTAGATGTTTTCCCACTGGTAGGTCGCCGTCCAACCCTCGTAGCTGTTGTCCGAGGTCGGGTTGTCGGGCGAGGCCATCGACAGCACGTAGAGGATCATCGCTTCGTTGTAGCCTTCCCAGCCATAGTGGAGAAAGCCGCTCTTCGGCTTCCAGCCCTGCCGCAGGGTCGAGCTTGAGCCTTGCGCCCATCGCCAGTCGACGCGCCGGTAGAGCGCCTCGGCCAGTTGGCGGATTTCGGCTTCGTCGCCACTGTCGTCGGAGAAATAGGCGCCTGCCACCAGCATGCCCGATATCAGCAATGCAGTATCCACCATCGACAGTTCGCAACGCCAGACGCGCAGGCCAGTCCGCATGTCGAGGAAATGGTAGTAAAAGCCCTTGTGGCCGGTGACGTCGTCGCCATTGCCTTGCCGGCTGGTCGAGAAGAAACGCAGGGCGGCAAGCGTCAGCTTCACGGCCGTGTCGCGCGTCATCCAGCCGCGCTCGACTCCGATCGGGTAGCAAGACAGCGCGAAGCCGACGACAGCGATGCTGGCCGGCGAATTCAGCCGCGAGGTATCGGCGACCAGTCCGTTGTCGGGGTTCACGTTTTCGAGGAAGTAGTCGAAGGCGGCGCGCTGATAGCGCTCCAGAAGCTCGTCGTCGGACAATGCGGCAGGGTCGACTTTAAGCAAAAGAAGCTGGCTCCCGCCCGATGGCTTCGTTCCGTGTCATGGTTCCCGGCATAGCTTCCTTGCATGATCGTCGATTCGAAGTCTGGGACTATACGCCCGTACGCTCCCGTTCGTTGCACCGTCACGCGGAATTGAGATGCATCCGGCCTCATTAGCTGGCGCGGCCGCCGGATACGTCGAACACGGCGGCCGTCGTGAACGAACACTCCTCCGAGGCGATCCAGCAGCCGGTCTGCGATACGCTGTGGGACAAGATCGTCGACACCTTCCGCGTCACCCGTGCCGTGCGGCCGTGCGGACCTCTCCGCAAATGCCTCGCCGTAAGACAAGGTGACCGGATTTGCCATTGAGCGCCGGACGCGATAGGTTATATTGCACTGCACAATGGAGACGCCGTTTATTGCACGCCCTTGTTTGCGGATATGCCGTCTGGCCCATGGCTTGGCGGTTCCGGGTCGCGCCGACGGGACTCTGAGATGAAGATCCCAAAGTCCCTGCTGATCGATCCCGAGAGAAATTCGGTCTATGGCGCCTTTGCCGTAGCCGTCTCGATCTGGGCGTTTTCCTACTCCGTCATTTTCGGCCAGGTGCTGATCCTGGCCTACTATGCGGTCTGGCTTCCGCTCATCCTGGTCGATTACCGGCGGTTCCTGCGCCAACTGTCCAGCGCCTGGCTGCCGCTGCTGTTTGCGGCCTATGTCTGCTCCTCCGTCTTCTGGTCGCAGGCGCCCGGCGTCACGGCGAGAACGGCCATCCAGTACTTTTCCCATATAGCCTGCGCCTACGTCGCCGCGCGCACCGTCAGTGTGCGCACCCTGACCATAGGTGCCCTGGTCGGGATATTCGTCGTCCTCATCTATTCACTGAAGGTCGCGAACTATTCCGAGGACGTTCTGGATGGCACCGTCAACTTTGTCGGCGCCTTCGCCTCCAAGAACCAGATCGGCTTTGTCGGGTCGCTCGGCGTCTATTTCTGCGCCGTCTTCCTCGCCTTTTACAGGCGCGGCCGGCTGAGCCTCATCCTGGCGGCGCCCGTCGTGCTGCTGTCGGCCTATGTTCTGGTCGTTTCGCATTCCGCCACCTCGATGGCCTCGATACCGGCGGTTCTGGCGCTGGTGGCGCTTCTTGCCATGAGCAAACTACTGTCACGCCGCTACCGCCGCGTGATCTTCCTGATCGGCGCCGGCCTGCTGGTGGTGACTGCCTTTGTCGCCTTGAATCTCGGGCTGATGGACTTCGTCCTCGGCATCTTCGGCAAGGATTCGACGCTCACCGGGCGGACCTATCTGTGGGAGCAGGGCTGGAATGCCATACAGAAATCGCCGATTCTCGGTGTTGGCTATGCCGCCTATTGGGTGCAGGGTTTTGCCGAAGCCGAGCGGCTGTGGAACGAATTCTACATCACCACACGCACCGGCTTCCACTTCCACAACACCTACATCGAAGCCCTCGTCGAACTTGGCTTCGTCGGAGCGACGCTGGTATCGCTGATCATGCTGCGCACGCTCTACGGCCATGTTTCGGCGGTGATCTTCAGGACATGGCAGGCGGATTCGGTGGTCCTCTTCGGCGTCATGGTGCTGCTGCTGATCCGCTCTTTCGTCGAGGTCGAGGTACTCAACCCCTACATCATGGGCTCTTTCCTGATGTATTTCAGCTTCTTCAAGCTGGCGCGGCTGCCCGTTACCCGCACGCGGCGGTCGCGGGCCCTGGAGCAGGCAGAGGCCAGGGGGGAGGCTGACTGGCCCCGGCATGCCGGCCGGCCGGCGGCCGCCGGCCCGTCATGACCTTATCAACTCGTTGGTTGAAGCAGGCGCTCGCAAAATCGGCAATGCCGTCCGGGTCAAGCGCATTGCCACAGGCGACGAAGCCGGCGGCATAACATCAAGCCGCCGCCCAACGCTGATTTCAAATTTTCAAAACCGGGCACGTCCCAACCCATTCCTTTGGGATGGATCGACTCTGGATGGTGCCGGCGGGTCTATTGGCTGGCCAGCGGCGCCAGCTTGATCTTGATCACATCGCCAGGCAGCACCGGCGTGTCTTCCTTCGCGGCGATTTCGCTGGTCTTGCCGTCGGCGACCCTCACCAGTGTGTAGATCAGGGTAGGCTCTTCGTTGGTAGCACTGGCCGCTATCGTGGCGGGATCGGTTGCCTGGGCCATGAGGCCTTTCTGCATATTCGCCTTCAGCGCCGCCTCATTCAGGTCGGCTTCGGTCTGCTGCCGGTCGGTGGCGAGCCTTGAACTCAAGGTGTTCTGGGCATCGATGGCATCCTGCGTAGCCTTGCTGATCGCCTGCTTGGCGGTGAGGATGGCCGTTTCGTAATCCAGGATCTTGCCCTGCAGGTCGGCAACGGATTGGCGCGAATCCAGCAGTCGGGCGTTGGCGATCAGGCCTTTCTGCGCCAGCGGGCCGATGCTGGTGAGTTGCTGCTGCGCCAGGTCGACCTGCTGCTGCTGGTTGACGATCTTCTTCTGCAGAGATTCGATTTCGGACTGTAGAACCCCCTTCAGCTCGTCGAGCGCCTCGAGTTTCAGCTTCAGCGCCTTTTGGTCGGCTGTCAGGATCGTCATCTCGTCGGCGACGATGGCTGGCAATCTCGGATCGCCCTCGACCTCCTTCGGTACGTCGAAACTCGTCTTGCCGGCCATGTCCGCGTCGATGCGGGCGCGCTTGACGATCAGCCGAACGCGCACGTCGTCAGAGATATCGAAGTTGCCCTTGGCGGTGACCAGATCCTTGCCAAGTTGGGGGCCATAGTCGGCGTTGCGCCTGATGCCGCCGGCGACGCTGATCGCCTGCAACACTGTCAGGTCGGGCACATAAGGAAATTTGCCGGGGTTCTGTACTTCGCCCGAAATGTAGAATGGCCGGAACTGCGCCATCTCGACCGAGGCTTCCGGCCTATCCGACAGAGCGAGCTTGCGTTGCAGCGCCTCGCCTATCGCCGTTGCGATTTCGGACGTGGTCTTGCCTGCTGCCGGCAGCTCGCCGGCGAACGGCACCGACAGCGTGCCCGATGGACCGACCGTGTACTCGCCATTCACCGCCGACCAGTCACGAAACGTGCCTTCCACGGTCTGCCATTCGGCAACGCGGATGGTGAGCTTGTCCTGCGACCCGAGGCGGTAGTCGCCTGCGACGGCGACGTGGGGGAGAACGAGCGACACGGCAAGGCATGTGGCCAGCAAACGCGCCCGTCGCAGGCGGCCGGAAACCGGGCCGCTGCGAAAGGCTTCGAACATATCTGTTTTCAACTGAACATTCCGATCCGCGTTAGCCCCATCGCCCGATGAGCTTGCGTCGAATGGCCGGCGCCAATGTCTGGCGTTGACCACCGGCCGGTCAGTAAGAACCACGCGACATCCAGACGGCCGGGACGGTCTTGATGATGATGCGAACGTCCTCGAACAGCGACCAGTTCTCGACATAGTGGCGGTCGAAGGCGACGCGGCTGTCATAGGACACATCGTTGCGGCCGCTGACCTGCCACAGGCCGGTCAGGCCCGGGCGGGATTTCAGGTAGTAGACCGCGGACGTGCCATAGATTTCCAGTTCGTCGCGCACGACCGGACGAGGGCCGACAAGACTCATGTCGCCCTGCAGGATGTTGATGATCTGCGGCAGTTCATCGAGGCTGAGTTTCCTCAGTACGGCTCCGACACGGGTGACGCGCGGGTCGTTCTTCAGCTTGCGGGTCGCATTCCATTCCGCGTTGGCATCCGGGTTGGCGGCGAGATAGGCTGCCAGCACCTTGTCGCCGTCCGGAACCATGGTGCGGAACTTCAGGCACGGAAAAATCCGCCCGCCGCGCCCTATTCGCCTGTGGCCATAGAAAATCGAACCGCCGTCGGAAAACTTGACGAGCAGCGCTATCATGACAAACAGCGGGCTGAGAGCGATCAAGCCAATCAGCGAACCGGTGATGTCGAAACTGCGTTTGAGCAGGCCGCCGATCGGCGGCGGAAAATCGATGTCAGCCTGCGAAAAGCCCGCCGTGGCCGACTTGGCAACGTCCCTCATGCCGTAAACTCCATGCGTTGAACGAATGGTTCGCGGCAAGATACCAAAAAAATGTTGCAGCGCAACACACAATTTCCCATCTCGTTGAAATAGTCGCGTCATGAATTGACTAAATAATAAGCTAGCCATGCACAAATTTCGGCATATTTAGCACATTTGTGACAAGAAATGGGCATCGTCGAAAAAATACGGACATTTTTAGGGCGGTTTTTAGGCAAGCCTACCTATCTGCCAAGGCACGGCCCATATTAGTGCTTCAGTGTTCGGTGATGCTTGGGCAAAACCACGTAAAATACTACTTAATATTGCTTATTCTACTGGAGGTAACTGATGGCCGGAGATCGGCTTGAATCCCATTGCGTGCATTGCAGCATGATGGAGTCGATCGCAAAAGCCCGATGAAAAATATCCGGAGTTGCCCTTGCCGCCTATTGCTCGCCTTAATAGAATTGCAAATTATATCTGTCAGAGTGGCGACAGGTAGAAAAGGCCGGAAGCAACTGGCCGAGAGTGGGCGACCTTAACAAGCCCACATAACAAGGGACGGCGCTCGGGTGGGGCAAACGTTATATGTACCCGAGCCGGTTTATGGGCTGTTGGGTATGGCACTTCCAAAATTCATCCTCGGGATGATTTTCGCTTTGGCTATCGTGGTCGGCTGGTCCTGGCTGGGCGGCGCGTCGATAGGCACAATACTGGTGCGCGCCATCATTTGCGCGGTTGTCATCCAGGCGGGTTACTTCGTGCTCGTCTATGCCATGATCGCCAGGAGCCCGCCGACGCCGGCCGACATGGCTCGTGACGCCGAGCGAAAACTGAATGCGCCCGAGGTTGCCGAAGGCGAAAAGCTGAGCGCAAGGCGCGGCCTGCATTAGCCGGTCGGAATCGCGCCGCCCTCACGCGACGTTGGCGGCTTCGCTCTCCGACTGTTCCCCCGACAGCATCCTCGACAACCGGCTGCCGGGTTTTTTCCTTCAGCCGCTAATATTGGCCGACCTCGACGATACGGCGCATGACCGCACTTATGTAACGCTCTGGTTGCAAAATTCCGCACGGCAAAAGGAAAGGCTTTACGGCATCAAGGTTTTTGGTGATGCTTGCTTCGCACTTGCAGCATAAGCGTCGCGCGAACCGCTTTCTTTGGGAGACTGTGCGCTAAATGGCCTTGCCGGATGGTTCATACGAATGATTGCGCGCCGCCGCCGTGTCGATGCCTGGCCCCGGCGCCACCAAAATTGCCGACATTGCCTGGCTGAACAAGCTCGCGACCTTCGTCCTCAAAGCCCGTCGCGCGCAGCTGCGCATGACAGGCCGCCTGAGCTTTTCCAGTGGCTCGACACTTGCCGCGGCAGTCGATTTCGGTCGCCGCGTCTTTGAGCGGCCGGGCATTTGCCGATGGCAATTCCATCGGGCATCGAACGAGCATGGGGCGAGGGCAAATCGATATCACCTGTACGAGAGGCAAATCCATGTCGATGATGAAATCCGAGGTCTGCGTGATCATCGCGGCAAAAAACGCGGCAGCGACCATCGCTGTCGCCATCGCATCCGCGTTGCGCGAACCGGAGGTGGCGGAGGTCGTCGTCGTCGATGACGGCTCCACCGACGGCACCGCTGACGTCGCACGATCCGCCGACGACGGCAGCGGCCGGCTCACGGTGATGCGCCTCGACGTCAATCGCGGCCCCTCCGTTGCCCGCAACGCGGCGATCGCCGGCTCGAAATCGCCGTTCATCGCCATTCTCGATGCCGACGATTTCTTCCTCGAAGGTCGGTTTCGCAGCCTGTTTGCCGGTGCCGATTGGGATTTCGCGGCGGACAACATCATGCTGATCAGGGATGGTGCGACGGGCGATGCGACGAAAATCGTCGCGCCTGAATTTGCCGCCGATCCGGAATTCCTCGATTTCGAACGCTTCGTCGAAGGCAATATCGCCAGGCGCCGCGTGCAAAGGGGCGAGTTGGGCTTTTTGAAGCCGGTGATCAGCCGCGCCTTCCTCGACCACCACGGCTTGCGCTATGACGAGAGCCTGCGGCTGGGCGAGGACTATGAACTCTACGCCCGTGCGGTCGCCCGCGGGGCGCGGTTCAAGGTCATTCGCTCCTGCGGCTACGGCGCCATCGTCCGCGCCGATTCGCTGAGCGGCCGCCACAAGACGCAGGATTTGAAGCGTCTGGCCGATGCGGATTTGGCACTGCTGGCGATCGACAGCCTGCCGGAAGGCTCGAAAGCGGTGCTGCGGCGGCATGAGCGGCACGTGCGCGACAAGTATCGGCTGCGCAATTTCCTCGACGTCAAGGCCGAGCGGGGGCTGGCATCGGCCGCGGCCTATGCCTTGTCAAGCCAATCCAACCTCGTCCCTATCGTCCAGGGCGTGGCCGCCGACAAGCTCGAGGCGCTGTTTCGCCGTGTCGGCCTTGTCTCCAGGCAAAACGTGCCGCCGCTGCGTTTTCTGATGGCCGGGACCAGCACGGGCAAGGAACATTAAGCGCGGTCCATGCGTGCGGTTGCCTGCCAAGGGACACTTCATCACGCAAACCATTTCGGCCGGAATTATGAGTTTACGAATTGGGTAGTTGCCTCACGGCTCCGACGATGGCAGTCTATGTTGCGGTGCAGCAAATTAGACGACCAGCCGAACTGGCCCCCGATCGGATTGGTTTGATGTCTCTCCTTAAGAGGAGCAGGACAATGCGACGCGAGTTTTTTGAGCCCCGGCTGCGGGGATCGGCCAGAAGCCCGGCCCACAAGCCGGCGATGACAGGAATTTGAGTTCATGGCCTCGATATTCGGTTTCAGATCAAGGGATCCGGCCCGCGACCGGCAGACCGATGTTTCACGTCTTGATCGTCTGGCAAAGCTGTTCGAGCAAATCGCGGCCGAGATCGAGTCCGAGAGGGCCGGGCTCGAGAATCGCTACCGGACGAAGGCGACCAACGCCGCCTTCCTGGTCGAAGCGATGGAAAACGGCTCCGCCTCCGACAAACGGTCCTCGGAAGTCAGCGCATTGACGCAGTCGATCCTGAATTGCGAACGCCGCATCGCGGCACTGTCGCGCCAGGATGGCATGATGAAAGAGCTCCGTCATTCGCTGGATATGGTCTTCGACGAGAATGCCGAACCGGCAGCCAAGGCTGAATTCGCCAGGCCGGCGGGAGTCGGCAGGGGTTGAAGGTGAGGGCTCGGAATTGTCGCAACGGATTTGATGCAAGGCAGCAAAAGCAATTCGGGAGGGTCACAAAAGAGATCAAGGTTGCCCGTTCAGGAGCGGTTCGAACGTCGACTTTGGGTTGGGGACGCACAGCGCAAGGGTGAGTTTGGTATGAATTCGAATCCGAAATCCAAGTCCACGACAACACTTGACGCACCGTCGTTCGCACAGCGGCCCGGGCAAGCCGGCCGGCGGCGACTGGTTTCGCTCGGTGCGTTGCTGCTGGCCGCTCTTGGCAGTTTCCTGGCAACCCCTTCCCATGCCCAGGACATTCCGACATCGCCGTCCTTTGTCGACGATTTCAAGAGCTTCGATCGTGCGCGCTGGTATGTTTCCGACGGCTGGAACAATGGCAACCATCAGAATTGCACTTGGTCGAAGGGACAGGTCAGCCTGTCGGACGGGGTGCTGTCGCTGGGCTTCGAGAAGCAGCAGCTGAAAGACCGTGAGTTTGCTTGCGGCGAGATCCAGACCAAACAGCGCTTCGGCTACGGCACCTATGAGGCACGGCTGAAGACCGACACCGGCTCCGGCCTCAACGCGGCGTTCTTCTCCTATATCGGTCCGCCCGACAAGCAGCCCTGGGACGAGATCGACTTCGAAATCCTGACCAAGGACACCTCCAAGGTGCAGGTCAATGCCTATATCGCGGGCAAGGGCAAGAACGAGAAGCTGGTCGACGTGCCGGGTGGCACCGAGAGTGCTTTCAACGACTACGCCTTCGTCTGGCAAAAGGACAGTTTGCGCTGGTACGTGAACGGCCAGTTGGTCAATACCATCACCGATCCGGCGAAATTGCCGACCCATGCGCAGAAGATATTCTTCAGCTTTTGGGGCAGCGACACGATGAAGGGTTGGATGGGAGCCTTCGCCGACCCAGGCCGCAAGCTTTCGCTGCAGATCGAGCGCGTTGCTTTCACGGCGCTCGGCGAACCCTGTCAATTTCCGGAATCGCTGGCATGCAGCGTAAAGTAGTTGGGATAGTCGATTTGAACTGGCCGGACCGAGAACGGTCCGCCGCCTTGCATGGGAATGAAAACGAATGAATTTGACGGTGTTTGGAATTGGCTATGTCGGCCTCGTGCAGGCGGCGGTGCTTGCCGAAGTAGGGCACCATGTGGTGTGCGTGGACATCGACGCCGCCAGGGTCGAGCGGCTCAATCAGGGCCTGGTTCCCATTTTCGAACCCGGGCTGGAAAACCTCGTCAAGGAGAACCATGCCGCCGGCCGCATCAAGTTCACCACCGATGCCGCCGCCGCCGTCAGGCATGGCGACATCCAGATGATCGCGGTTGGCACACCGCCCGGCGAGGACGGCTCGGCCGACCTCAAATATGTGCTGGCCGTCGCCGAGACCATCGGCCGCGAGATGGACAAACCCAAGATCGTCGTCGGCAAGTCGACGGTGCCGGTCGGCACCTGCGAAAAGGTCAAGGCGAGGATCGCCGAGACGCTGAAGAAACGAGGCCGCGAGGACCTGAGCTTCGACGTCGCTTCCAATCCGGAATTCCTCAAGGAAGGGTCCGCGGTTGCCGATTGCATGAAGCCGGACCGCATCATCGTCGGCACCGACAGCGAGGACACCGAGGCGGTGATGCGCGAACTCTACGCACCGTTCAACCGCAACCACGAGAAGATGATCGTGATGGATGTGCGCAGCGCCGAATTCACCAAATACGCCGCCAATTGCATGCTGGCGACCAAGATCAGCTTCATGAACGAGATGGCCAATTTGGCCGAGCAACTCGGCGCCGACATCGAGGAGGTCCGCAAGGGCATCGGCAGCGACCCGCGCATCGGCTACCATTTCATCTATCCGGGTCTTGGTTATGGCGGCTCGTGCTTCCCGAAGGACGTGCGGGCGCTGATCAAGACCGCCGAAGGGGTCAAGTTCGACGCCAAGCTGCTGCGCGCGGTCGAGGAGCGCAACAACGCACAGAAATCGGTTCTCTTCGACAAGGTGGACCGCTATTTCAAGGGCAATCTCAAGGGCAAGACATTCGCGCTGTGGGGCCTTGCCTTCAAGCCCGACACCGACGACATGCGCGAGGCGCCGGCGCGCGTCCTGATGGAAGCGCTGTGGAAGGCCGGCGCCAATGTCCAGGCCTATGATCCCGAGGCGATGCAGGAATGCCAGGCCATCTACGGCCTGCGCGACGATCTGCTTCTGTGCGGCACCAAGGAGGCGGCACTGCGCGGCGCCGACGCGCTGCTGATCGCCACCGAGTGGAAGAATTTCCGCGCGCCGTCCTTCGATGCGCTGAGAGATGCGCTGACCACACCGGTCATCTTCGACGGCCGCAACCTCTATGATCCCAAGGTCATCGCCCGTCACGGCATCGAATATCACTCGATCGGCAGAATGGCGGCGTGACGGCAGGGCGGCACAACAAGGAGCCAGGTCCATGAAAGTTCTATTTGCGGGCGGCAGCGGCTACACGCCGCAATTCAGCGGCGGTGTGCAGTCGAGCACCCACCATCTGGTCGAACAATTGCGCGAGAACGGTCATGATGCTTCCGTTCTGGCAGCGCTGTTCGGCGATGGCATGTTCGGCTTCAGGGCGCGCGCCAAGATGAAGCTCCTTCGTCAGCGCGCTGTCATCGACACTTTTCCGGGCTATCCGGTGGTGCGCGCATGGTTTCCCTGGGAAGCGGTCGGCTTTGCGGTCGAAAAGCTGAGGCCGGATGTTGCCGTGGTGCAATGCCACAACTCGGTTCCGATCGGCAGGGCACTGCAAGCCGAAGGCGTGCCTGTCGTCGTCTATCTGAGGAATGTCGAATTCCGCGAACTGGCCGGTGACCTGCGCGACCTGCAATCGGCGCTCTATATCGCCAATTCCGAGTTCACCGCGCGCACCTACAAGGCAAAATTCGATATCGATTCGACGGTCATTCCGCCGACCATCAATCCCGGGTTCTACAGCACTCCCACGACCGGTGAATTTGTCACGCTCATCAACCCCTATGAGGAAAAGGGCTTCGACCTTGCAGTCCGCATTGCCGCCGCCTGTCCTGAGATCCCATTCCTGTTCGTCGAAAGCTGGAAGCTCGATGACGATCATCGGGCCCGGATCGAAGCGACAATCTCTCCATTGCAAAACGTCAAGCTGGAAGGCCGCACCAGTGACATGAAGACCGTCTACGGCCGCACGAAGATACTGCTTGCGCCCAGCAAATGGGAGGAGGCCTGGGGCAGGGTAGCCTCAGAAGCGCATTGCAGCGGCATTCCCGTGGTCGGCTCACGTCGCGGCGGTCTGCCGGAAGCAATCGGCTCCGGCGGCGTGGTTCTGGACTACGACGCACCGCTTGCCGACTGGGTCTCGGCCGTCAGGCGGCTGTGGAGCGACGAGGCCGAGTACAAGCGTCTGTCGGCGGCGGCGATTCAGTTTTCCGAGCGATCGCAAATGAACCCAGACCGTCAGTTTGCCACGTTCATGGACGTTCTCGACAGCGCTCGGCGCGTCGGCCTGGAGCGTGCTGCCTAAACGCGCTGCGTTGGATTTGCCCAACTGGCCATGCCGGCCTCCGCACCTGGACCCGCCAAGCATGCCGGGGTTCTGGCGGATCCTGTAGGCCTTGGAGGTTGATCGGCAGACACGCCAAATTGCCTGAAATCTTGCAAGGTCGCACCAAAAATGTTGCAGTGCAGCAAGACCTGTACTAACGTCCGTCCGGGTGGCCAAACAGCGGTAGAATTCTATGCTGCACGTCTTGTGCCTCGGGCACGATGTTTTCGGCCCGGCCGTCGTCGGGCGCGCACCGGCTCCCAGCGCGGTTGACCTGCAGCCACCTTGCAAGGTTTCCGTGTCACCTGTCAGTCCCCATGCGGGGCGGTTCACAACGGGCTGCTTGATCGGTGTTCGCACGAACGCATCCTGCCGATGAAGATTTGCTTCGTAGTCGACAAGTTCCCCTCATTGTCGGAGACTTTCGTTCTCGACCAGATAGCCGGATGCCTTGAGCGCGGCATGGAAGTCGGCGTCGTCTGCAATGAAATGTCGTTTGGCAAGGACGGCAATATCGACGATTCTCGCTGGCACGCGCTGCCGGGAAAGGTCGTATGCTGGTGGGGTGGCCTGGCTCGCTATCGCCCGCTGCTCAGGAAGTGGTCTGGCAGGTTCTGGGATAAACTGTCGACCGCCATCGACATTGCTTATGCGCGTAAATTGCAGAACGCCGACCTGATCGTCGCCCATTTCGGCAACAACGGCATGCGCGTGGCCCGCGCTATTAAGCGAGGCAGGATTTCCGCTCCCCTTATGACGATATTTCATGGCCGCGATGTCGGCGAGCCGCTGCATGACAATTCACTCGCGCGCTACAAAATTGTGTTCGAAAAGGGCGCTCTTCAATTGCCGGTGAATGCGTTTTTCCGCGATGCTTTGATCGACGTCGGTGCATCGCCGACGCAAGTTATGGTTCACCATATGGGCGTGCGGCCGAGCGAGATCGGCTATCGGTGGCGTTCATGGGAGCACGCCACTCTATCTTTCATCTCGGTCTGCCGCCTGACCGAAAAAAAGGGCATCGAATATGCGCTTCGCGCGCTCGCCGGCCTGCCGCGGCGCGATTGGGTCTATTCGGTGATCGGAGGCGGAGAACTTCTGGAGGAGCTGAAGGGGATCGCCGCAAATCTCGGCATCGCCGACAGAGTGACCTTTCTTGGCCCGCGTTCGCACAGCGAAGTGAAGCAGCGGCTGCGCGATGCTCATGTGTTCCTGCTGCCTAGCGTCACTGCGCGCGATGGCGATCTGGAAGGCATTCCGGTTTCACTGATGGAGGCAATGGCCGCCGGCCTGACAGTGGTCAGCACATATCACTCGGGGATTCCCGAACTGATCGAGGATCAAAAGACAGGTTTTCTCGCTCCCGAGAGAGACATTGCGGCGCTGACTAGCAAACTTGCCTGGATCGCCGAGAATCCGAAGCCCTGCGAGCAAATTGCCCTCGCCGCGCGCAAGAAGATCGAGGCGGACTTCAACGCAGATGTGCTGAACGAACATTTCGCACAGATAGCCGAGCAGCTTGGCGAAACGAGGTTCGGTTCATGAATGTCAATCCGCCGCCCCCCCATTTCGGTCGTGTCGCCCTTCGTGGCGGATTGGTGACGATCGGTGCGCAGGGCTTCAAGATGGCGATCCAGTTTCTCTCCGTCATCGTGCTCGCCCGTCTGCTTGTTCCCGAGGATTTCGGCCTGGTGGCTTCCGTCGGGCCGATCGTGGCCTTTGTTGGATTGCTTCAAAACCTGGGCCTCCAGCAGGCTGTGGTTCAGCGCAAGGACATCAGCGACCAGCAACTCAACCAGGTTTTCTGGATCAGTGCGCTCGTCGGGCTGGGCAGTGCCGTGGTAGTGGCCGGCCTGGCGCCCGCGATTGCCGCTTTCTACGGCGATCAGCGCATGTCCGGCATCACTCTTGGCTCAGCCTTGCCGCTGCTCCTCGGCAGTCTTGCCGCGGTGCCGTTGGCATTGATGAATCGCCACCTGCAATTCGGCCAGCTCGCCGTGAACGATGTGACAAGCGCCGCCGCCGGACTTCTGGCCGCTGCGGTCGCGGCCTATGCGGGGCTTGGCTACTGGTCGCTGGTCATCGGCCCGGCTGTTTCAGCGGTTGTCGCATTGGCGGCCGCGTGGCGGGTGGCGCGGTGGAGGCCGCTACGGCCGGATTTGAAAGTCGATGCCGACATATTGTCGTTCGGCGCCAATCTGACGGGCTTCAATCTTGCCAACTTCTTCTCGCGCAATCTCGACAACATTCTCATCGGAAAATATTCCGGCGCGATCGAGCTCGGCTATTACGACCGCGCCTATAAGCTCCTGCTGTTCCCGCTGCAGAACATCAACCAGCCGCTGACGCGCGTGATGGTGCCTCTGCTAAGCCGCATCCATGAGGACAAGGCTCGATTTCGCGACATTTACGTGCGGACCAACTGGATGCTGGCTGCCGTTACCATGCCCGGCATCGCGGCGCTGACGATGACCTCCGATCAGGTCGTAGGGCTTCTCTTCGGCCAGGGTTGGGCGCCGGTGGCGCCGATTTTCGCGTGGCTGGGCATCGCTAGCCTGGTCCAGTCCGTTTCAAGCACCACAGGCTGGATATTCATCTGTCAGGGCAAGACGAAGACCATGTTCCACTGGGGCATCTATTCGTCACTGACGACCGTCGCCGCCTTCATCGTCGGCTTGCACTGGGGTGCCGTCGGCGTTGCCGCGGCCTATGCCATCAGCGGTTACGTGCTGCGCGTTCCCGTGCTTGCCGTGCTGGTCCATCGAGTCGGTCCCGTCACAGCCGCCGACTTTCTGGTCATGCAGGGGCTTTTCATTGCCTCGTCCCTGCTCGCCTGGCACGCATACTCGTGGTTGCCGGCGTCGCTGACCGGACAGTCAGACCTGCTCGCGGTCTTTCTTGCGATTGCCCTCAATTACGGGATCGGTCTCATTCTCATGCTTGCGGTCGCTCAATCGCGCCGCGCGTTGTTCACCACCCTGTCCAATGCCGCGCGCAACATCCGCTGAGTGACCCTCGATCAAAGGCGCCAGCAGGTTTGTGGCCGACATTGCCGAGGCATGCTCCTCAAGCACGGCCTGAAGGCTGGTCTGGCGATAGAGGTTGAGGTTTCCTGCAAATCTGCCGAGCTTTTCGCTCGCTTCCTCAGGCGTCACTGTGTCGATGTCGAGCAACACGTCGGCGACACCGATCCGCTTGGCTACTTCCTTGGTCTTGAACTCATAGGCGATTGGCAGCACCGGCGTGCCGACACAAAGCGACATGATCATCATGTGCATACGCGTGGCGACCACGAAGTCGAACCCTTTCACCAGTGCCATCAACTGGTCCGGCGTGTGAAATGCAGCGTCTACGGTCACATGTTTGGCGATCTCCGGATCGAGTTCGGCGACGATCGCCCGTGCGGTCTTGGAATCGTCATGGGCGTATTCCGGCACCCCCTGACAAGTGGAGACGAAGGTCACCTCCTTGCCGTGGTCCCTGACGAGAATCGTCGCGATCTGGTGGATCGAATCGAGATAGCGGCGCATGCCACCTTCGCCGTCGCTGACATAGTTCCAGTGGCGGACGGAAATGGCGACGCGGCCCGTCGGCGCCGGCGGCGGACTGGAGGCTAGAATTTTCTCGATCCTGTCGGTTTCGGCCAGGGCAAAGACGGCATCGGCAACCACATGGCATTTGCCGAAATCCTTAACCAGATCCTGAATATGGTTTCTGGACCGTTCGTCACGCAGCAGGATGAGCGGGCTGCGGTCGAAGATCGGACTCAATTCCTGGCGGTTGTAACTTTTATTGAACGGGCCGAGCGATTGCGTGAAGAAGACCGGATCCTTGCCGAGCACGGCATCAAGCCGGAACTGATTGAGACGCCTCTCGAGATTGTAGTTCTCGACGAGATAGGTGCCGCCCGTCGTGACCACGAGATCGGCGCCAGTGTAGATATCGAGGCTGCGACGGTCACTCCGGCTGAAGAAAGTGCCAAGCGCGCTGCTCCCAAACCACCGCAGGGCCTGAAGGACAATTTTGTTGTAGATCGGTTTGATCCGGTTCTTCAGTCCATCGCCATTCTTGTACCTGAAAAGGGATTCCGACAGCAGCTTGTGAAATTCGAGGTCCGGATACTCCCTTTTCGGGTAGAGCCTCGCCGCGACCTCGGGCTGGCTGTCGAAGATGAAGAACTGCAGGTCGCTCCCGGCGACTGCCTTTAGGATGTGCCGGATCGCTAGGAGAATCGCTGCATCCCCGGTGTTCAGGCAGACTGTGTTTTCGACCACGATCTTCATGGAATTTACCTCATATCGTCAGCAGATTCCGCAGCTAGGCCAGCGGTGCTTAAGACGGGGGTGACCGAAAATGCTGCACGCCAGGACGATCCCGATGCGCTCCGCGTCACGATTAGGGCGCCGCACCAGGTCGGTGACCGCACGGTCCGAGTGGCACTAAAAGCAAGCCCGAGATTAACGCATCAATTTTGCAGTGCAACAGAAAACGTGGATCACTGCACCAAAAATGTTGCGATGCAGCAAGAGGTGTACTAGCATTCTTGTGGGTGGGCCAACAGCGGTCGAGTTTTCATGCTGCATGTCTTGTACCTTGTGCACGACGTTTCCGACCCGGCCGTGCGCCGAAGGATTACGATGCTCAAGGCAGGTGGGGCCCAGGTCACTTTGGCCGGCTTCCGTCGCACCACGAATCCGATTGCGGATGTCGAGGGATTGCGGCCGATCGACCTTGGCGCGACGCGTGATGGGCGATTCGGCCAGCGCCTCGCGGCGGTCGCCAAGGCGGCTCTATCGGTCGGCTCGAAGCTTGCCGGGGTGCCGAGGCCCGATCTCATCATCGCGCGCAACCTGGAAATGCTGGCGCTCGCCCGCCGCGCCAGTTCAGCCTTCGGTGCGTCGGTTCCGATCGTCTACGAGTGCCTCGACATTCATCGCCTTGTGCTGCGCAACGATGTCCTGGGCAAGGCGCTGCGCGCCACGGAACGCTTCCTGGCCAGGGACGTGAAGCTGCTAGTGACCAGTTCGCCTGCCTTCATCGCCAATTATTTCAAGCCGTTCGGCCAGGTCGCGGCACCCATCGAGCTGGTCGAAAACAAGTATTTCGAGGCCGCGGCGATCTTGCCTGGCGCCCCCGAGGCCTTGGAGAGTCCGCTCGGCCCGCCATGGCGGATCGGCTGGTTCGGCGCCTTGCGCTGCCGCCGTTCGCTCGAACTGCTGGCCGATTTCTCCCGCCGCATGGATGGACGCTTCGAGATCGTGCTGCGCGGCCGTCCGGCTTTGTCCGAATTCCCGGATTTCCATGGCTTCGTCGAAGCCGAGCCATGGCTGTCGTTTCGCGGGCCCTACCGCAACCCGGAGGACATGGCGGCGATTTATAACGACGTCCATTTTTCCTGGGCGATCGATTTCTTCGAGGCGGGGCAGAACTCCGAATGGCTTCTGCCCAACCGGCTCTATGAAGGCTGCCGTTTCGGCGCGGTGCCGATCTCGATGGGCAACACCGAGACCGGGCGATTCCTCAAACAGCAGGATATCGGCGTGCTCTTGCCGCAGGCTTCGCCCGAGGCGCTCGAAACCGCGCTCGGCAAGATGGAAGAGCATCTCTTCGCCAGGCTGAAGTCGCGCGTTCTGGCCCGCAACCCGAGGACCTGGAGCTACGATCGAAGCGATTGCCGGGCGCTCGTCGAGCGGTTGCGCGGCCTGACCGCCGTGCCCGGCTCCTTTGCAGCCGAGGCATTGGCATAGGATGGCCAGAGATGGACAGAGGCGGATGACGCAGACTGAAAAACCCTCATCCTGCCTGATCGTTATTCCGTGCTTGAACGAAGCCGCCCATATCGGCGCGCTGCTCGATCAATTGCGGCCCGCGGCCGCCAGGCTTGACGCCAGCATCATCGTCGCCGACGGCGGCAGCACCGACGGCACGCTGGCCATCGTCCAGGACATCGTTGCAAAGGACCAGCGCGTTATCCTGCTTCACAATGAGCGGCGCATCCAGAGTGCGGCGATCAATCTCGCCGTCGGCACGTTCGGTAAGGGTGCCGACTATCTCATCCGCATCGATGCGCATGGCGGCTATCCCGACGACTATTGCGACCGGCTGGTCGAGGAGGCATTGGCCACCGGCGCGGATTCGGTTGTGGTTTCGATGCTGACCAGCGGCAGCGGCACCGTGCAGAAGGCCGCCGCCGCGGCGCAGAATTCCAAGCTCGGCACCGGCGGCTCGAAGCATCGGCACCTTTCGGGAGGAGAGTGGATCGACCACGGCCATCACGCGCTGATGCGGATATCGGCCTTCGGGGCGGTCGGCGGTTATGACGAGACGTTCAGCCACAATGAGGACGCAGAGCTTGACTACCGCCTTCGTCAGGCCGGCTACAAGATCTGGATGAGCGGCAAGACGCAGATGGTGTACTATCCGCGCGCCTCGCTCATCGGCCTCTATTTCCAGTATCTCGGCTACGGTCGCGGCCGCGCCAAGAACGTGCTGAAGCACCGCGTCATCCCGAAGGTCCGGCAGATGGTGCCGCTGCTGGTGTTTCCGGTCGTGCTTCTGGCGGCCTTCTCTTTCGTGCATTGGCTGGCGGCGGTGCCGCTGCTGATCTGGGCGTCGGTATGCCTCGGCTACGGCATGTGGACGGCCATCCGCCAGCGCAATGCCGATATCGCGCTTGCCGGCGTCTCGGCGATGGTCATGCATCTTGGCTGGTCGGTCGGCTTCTGGCTGCAGCTTCTCGGCCTCGGGTCGCGGCGCGGGGTGGCGTGATGACGGCGCAGGCCAAGAACCGCGGCATCGACATCGGCGTCTGCACGTTCCGCCGACCGGAACTGGCTGACACGCTGCGCTCGCTCGACGCCATGGAGATTCCGGCGGGATTCGATGTCAGCATCGTCGTCGCCGACAATGACGACGCCCCGACCGCCCGTGATCTGGTGACGGCGCTGTCGCGGGAATTGACGGTGCCGATCCGCTATCAGCATGCCCCGGCGCGAAACATCTCGATCGCCCGCAACGCTTGCCTCGACGCCAGCACCGCAGATTTCGTCGCCTTCATCGATGACGACGAGACGGCCACGCCCGCATGGCTCGCCGAACTGGTCGCTATGGCTGAAGCAAGCGGTGCCGCCGCTGTGCTCGGCCCGGTCAGGGCGCACTATCGCCCGGATGCGCCGGACTGGATGCGGCGCGGCGATTTCCATTCGACCTTGCCCGTCTGGGTGCGCGGCGAGATCCAGACCGGCTACACCTGCAACGTTCTGCTGCGGATGGGATCGGACAGCCTGCGCGGCCGCCGCTTCAGCCTGGCGCGCGGCCAGACCGGCGGCGAGGACACCGAGTTCTTCGACCAGATGCACAAGGCCGGCGGCCGCATCGCTTTTGCGCCGGAAGCCTGGGTCGACGAGGTGGTGCCGCGCACAAGGGCGGCATTCGACTGGCTCGGCCGCCGCCGCTTTCGCGTCGGGCAGACGCATGGCCACCTGCTAGGGCGCAACGCGCGCGGCATCGGCCTGGTCAAGCAGGTCGGCCTGGCGTCGGCAAAGGCCATCTATTGCTTCGCCTCGGCACTTCCGGTCCTCATCAGTCCGGTTCGAAGGAACCGAAGCGTGCTACGCGGCATTATGCATGTCGGCGTCGTCAGCGGCCTTGTCGGCATCCGCGAAATCCGGCTCTACGGCCAGCCTTCGCCACAGGAGGGAGGCAATCGTGCAGCCTGATGTGAGCTTCGTGATTGCCGCCTATAACGCCGAGGCGACCCTCGACCGGGCGATCGCCAGCGCTATCGCCCAGAACAACGTCAGCGTCGAAATCATCGTCGTCGACGACCAGTCGCGCGACGCAACGCTCGATGTGGCGCGGGCCTATCCGCAGGATATCGTCCGCGTCGTCGCCCTTGCCAGCAATCGCGGCCCTGGCGGCGCCAGGAATGCGGGCCTCGACGCCGCCCGAGGCAGGTGGATCGCGGTTCTTGATTCCGACGACGCCGTCTTTCCCGATAGGCTCGCCGCCATGATCGCGCGTGCCGAGAGTGCAGGCGCCCAGATCGCCGTCGACAACCTCCAGGTCATTCGCGAGGACGGTGTCATCGAGGACGCGATGTTCCCGCGGCACTATCTGGAAGGCTTGCGCGAAATTTCGCTAGCCACCTACATCGCCGGCAACGTCCTCTTCGAATCGAAGTTCAATCTCGGCTATCTCAAGCCGATCTTCCAGCGCGAGTTCCTGAACGAGAACGGACTTCGCTATGATGAAAAACTGATCATCGGGGAAGACTACATCCTCCTGGCCAACGCCTTGGCCATGGGCGGCAAATGCGTCGTCGAACCTGATATCGGCTATGCCTACCATATCCGCAGCGGCTCCATCTCCCGCGTGCTCGAGCTTCACCATGTCGAAGCGATGCACAGGGCAGATGCGGTGTTCGCTCAAACTCATCAGATGGATGACGCCGCTCGGGCCGCGTTCGCCCGGCGCGGCCGCAGCCTGCGCAAGGCCGCTTCATTCCTGTCGATGGTTCAGCACATCAAGGCGCGGTCACCGCTCAAGGCGATCCTGACAGCGCTCGGCGACCCGGCGGCGGTCAGGCATATGGGCATGCCGATCGCCGTGCGGTTGCGAAGAATGGCGGCGCAGTTTGCCGTTGGGGTGGGCAGGTGAAGATGCAGGCACATGGAGGTTTTCGTGGCCTGTGAATGGACTGAAGTCGATCTCCTCAGAAGGAATTTGCGATGAAGAAAATCAGGAAGGCCGTGATACCGGTGGCGGGGCTTGGAACACGGTTCCTGCCGGCGACCAAATCGATGCCGAAGGAAATGCTTCCCGTCGTCGATAGGCCTGTCGTGCAATATGCGGTGGACGAGGCCTTCGAGGCGGGCATCGAGCACATCGTGTTCGTGACCGGTCGCAACAAGGCGGTAATCGAGGACTATTTCGACCTCCATCCGGAACTGATCGGAACCCTGGAACAGACCGGCAAGAAGGCGCAGTTGCAGTCGCTGGAAAGCCTTTTGCCGGTGGCCGGCGCCACCAGCTTCATCCGCCAGCAATCGCCGCAAGGCCTCGGCCATGCCGTCTGGTGCGCGCGCGAAGTCATCGGCAACGAGCCCTTCGCCTTGCTGCTGCCGGACATGGTCTCCTTTGGCGGGCGCGGATGCCTCGCCGAAACCGTCGACCTCTACGAGCGAACCGGCGGCAATGTCATCGCCGTCGAGCGTTGCGAACCGACCGAGACCAACAAATACGGCATTGTTGGCCGCGGCGCCGATATCGGCGGCGGCTTCGAGGTGACGGCGATGGTCGAAAAGCCGGCGCCGGCCAACGCGCCGTCGAACTTCTACATCAACGGCCGCTACATCCTGCAGCCCGAGATCTTCGCGCTTCTGGGCAATCAGCAGCGCGGCGCCGGCAACGAGATCCAGCTGACGGACGCAATGGTCCGTCTGTCGAAGGATCAGCCGTTCTTCGCCCAGCCTTTCAAGGGTCGCATGTTCGACTGCGGTTCCAAGGAAGGGTTCATCCAGGCCAACATCGCCTTCGCGCTGGCGCGCGACGACATGAAGGGCCCGGTTTTCGAGATGCTTCAGGAGTTCGTCCGGACGCATGAACGTCAGGAAGAAGCCGCATAATGCCCATGTTTCGGGAGCATTTTCAGATGGTGGATGGCGCGGGGCGATAGGCTTTGCGCTGTCTGGCACGAGGTTTGCGTCGTTTTGCGCAAACGCTCCCGATCTTGGCGGCGCCTGCAAGCCAGAGCATGATCCCGGAAAGTGGGTCCCGGTTTCCGGAAAAGATCATGTTCAAACAGTGAGATAGAGCCCATTGCGATCAATCGGAATGGGACCGGCTCTAGAATTGGACCGAAGATGAACTATGCCAACTTTCCTCTCGACAAGAGGATGCCATTGCCGAATTCAGACGCAGGAGACGGCGAAGACTTCATCGATATCGAGCGGCTGCTTGGCATGGCCGCACGGCAAGCCAAGGTGGTTGCCGTGTGCGCCATCATCGGTCTCATTCTTGGCGTGCTCTATCTGCAGACCACGCCGCCCAAATATCAGTCGGTCAGCAGCGTGCTGATCGACGAAGGCTTGAACAAGATCGTCGATGACATCTCAGCGGCATCGACAACCATGCAGACCGATTCCGCCATCCTGAGCCAGATCGAAATACTGAATTCGACGCGGCTTGCCGCCGTGGTGGTCGACAAGCTGAAGCTCGACCAGAACGATGCGTTCATGAATCCGCCCGTATCGGCTCTGGCCCAGGGCGTCGGTCTGGCCCGGAGCCTGATCCAGTATGTTCGCCCCAGCCCCGCCACGCCGGGCGTCGGTGACATCAGCAAGCTCGACCCCGCCGCCCGCGATGCGCTTATCGCCACGTCTCGTCGCGACTACGCGATCCTCAAGCTGCAGAATGAGGTCCAGGCGGAGCGCACCGGGCGAAGCTTCGTGATCACCATAGGTTATCAGGCAACGGATCCGGCCCTCGCAAACGCGGTCACCAAAGCCTATGCCGATGCCTATCTCGCCGATCAGCTCGATGCCAGCTTCGACGCCACCGAGCGGGCGGCGGTCTGGCTGCAGGGCCGTTTGACGGAATTGCGCCAGAGCTCGCAGGCGGCATCGCTCGCGGTCGAGAAATTCAGGGCCGAACATGGCTTGGCCGCCAACAGCGATGGTCAGCTGATGAGCGACAAGCAACTCTCCGATCTCAACGCCCAGCTCATCGTCGCGCAGGCCGACACCGCACGCGCCAGTGCCCGCTACCAGCAGTACAAGGCAATTGTCGAAAGCGGCTCCGACAACGCTTTCAAGGATGCCGCCATATCGAGTGACCAGCCGAGCAGCTCGGTCATCGCGGCGCTCAAGACCCGCTACCTCACGGTCTCCAAGCGGCTGCAGGACGTCGAGGCGAATTTCGGCCCCCAGCATCCGCAGGCGGTGGCGCTTACCAAGGAGAAGACCGACATATCGACGCAGATTTTCGGCGAACTGAAGCAGCTGACCGAAAGCTATCGCAACGAATATGAAGTGGCGCAGGCGCGCGAGACCGCGCTCAGGGCCAACGTCGCGGCCGCACAAGGCAAGAGCTCCGTTGACAACCAGACGCAGGTCAAGCTGCGTGAACTCGAACAGCAGGCGACGGCGCTCACCACGCTCTATCAGACATTCCTCGGCCGCTATGAGGAAGCCGCGCAGCAGCAATCCTTCCCGGTCGGCAAGATCCGCATCATCTCTGACGCCTCGATGCCGACCTCCGCGTCAAGCCCACGCACGATCATCGTGCTGGGACTTTCGCTGGTTCTTGGCATGCTGATGGGCGCCGGCTTCGGCGGCCTGAACGAGTTCAACGAACGGTTCTTCAGGACCGGCGAGGATGTACGCGACCGGGTCGGCCTGAAATTCCTCGGCTATCTGCCGATGATCGGCGGCAAACTCGGCAAGGAAGAAAAGCCGGGCGATACCCAGGTGGATGCCAAGACCGCCAAATCGCTGTCGGCCGCGGAAAAACGGGCGCGCATGCGGGTCAGCATCGATTCGCCTGCCTCGATGTTCTCCGAAACGCTGCGCAGCGCCAAGATTGCGTTCGACGTCGTGCTGGAAGGGCAAGGCAGCCGCGTCATCGGCATCATCTCGGTGCTTCCCGGCGAGGGCAAGTCGACGGTCGCGGCCAATCTCGCCGGCCTGCTTGCCGCCAATGGCGCCAAGACGTTGCTGATCGATGGTGACCTGCGCAACCCCGGCCTCAGCCGTGGCCTCGGCATGGAAGCCGAGCAGGGCTTGATGGAGGCGGTGGTCAACGGCCAGACCTGGCAGTCCGTCGGCAAGATCGACAGGCAGACGAAGCTGGCGATCATCCCGGCCGTGCTGCGCGGCAACTTCTCGCATACCAGCGAACTCCTCTCCTCCGCCGGCATGCGGCGCTTCATCGGGAACGCCAAGGAGACGTTCGAATACATCGTCGTCGATCTGCCGCCGCTTGGACCAGTGGTCGATGCCAAGGCCTTCGCGCCGCTGGTCGACGGTTTTCTGCTCGTCACCGAATGGGGGCGCACGCCGCGCGCCATGGTCAGGTCGATGCTGGAATCCGAACCGTATGTCGCCAACAAGATCGTCGGCGCGGTGCTGAACAAGGTCGATCTGAAGAAGCTGGCCAAATACGGATCGTTCGGCGGCTCGGAAAAGTTCTTCGATAAATACTCGACCTACTATCTGGAAAAATCGGAAGTACGAAGCAAGGCACCGGTCTGATTTGACCGCTGCCAGGGCAAGGCCGGCCGCGTTCATTGTGGCTGCACGTGACGTGGCGATGCGCTAACCGGAGCAGACGATTGGCTACGCGGCCTTGAGCCGGCAGCGGAAAAACGGTGTGGTCGAGCAGTAGCCGGATGCGTGGCTCGGCTTAGGTCGCCCCCAGCTTGCCGCGATCATCGTCGCGCCGATTGCCATCGACCGGAGATAGAGATAAGGCGCTCCGGCGCGGACCATCGCCACTCAAGCATCGCAGCCCCGACAAGCCAAGCCCTTCAGCGGCTCAAAGGCCGATCCCGCGCTCCTTCAGGGCGGCGGCGATCTCGTCGAGAATGACCGGGTCGTCGATGGTCGCCGGCATCGCCCATTCTTCCTTGTCGGCGATCTTCTGCATGGTGCCGCGCAGGATCTTGCCCGAGCGTGTCTTGGGCAGGCGCTTGATCGTCACCACCGTCTTGAAGGCGGCGACCGGGCCGATGCGTTCGCGCACCAGGCCGACCACCTCGGTCTCGATGAGGCCGATATCGCGCGTCACACCAGCATTCAGCACCACGAAGCCGAGCGGAACCTGCCCTTTCATGGCGTCGGCAATGCCGATGACCGCGCATTCGGCGACATCGGGATGCGCCGAAAGCACCTCTTCCATGGCGCCGGTCGACAGCCGGTGGCCGGCGACATTGATGATGTCGTCGGTGCGGGCCATGACGTAGAGATAGCCGTCCTCGTCGACCATGCCGGCATCCGCCGTTTTGTAGAAGCCGGGGAACTCGTCGAGATAGGCTTGGCGGAACCGTTGATCGGCGTTCCACAGCGTCGGCAGGCAGCCGGCCGGCAGCGGCAGCTTGACCACCACATTGCCCAGCGTGCCGCGCGGCACTTCGTGGCCCGCATCGTCGAGCACGCGGATATCGTAGCCGGGCATCGGCACGCCCGGTGAGCCGTATTTCACCGGCAGAAGGCCGAGGCCGGCGGGATTGATCGTCATCGGCGAGCCGGTCTCGGTCTGCCACCAGTGGTCGACCACCGGCACGTTAAGCTTCTGCTCCGCCCATTTGATGGTTTCCGGGTCGGCGCGCTCGCCGGCGAGGAACAGCGTGCGGAATTTCGACAAATCGTGTTTCGCGATGAACTCGCCCTTCGGGTCCTGACCCTTGATGGCGCGGAACGCGGTCGGCGCGGTGAAAAGTGCGACGACGCCATGCTCCGATATCACCCGCCAGTAGGTGCCGGCATCGGGCGTGCCGACAGGCTTGCCCTCGAACAGGATGCTGGTGCAGCCATGCAGCAGCGGCCCGTAGACGATATAGGAATGGCCGACCACCCAGCCGACATCGGATGCCGCCCAGAACACCTCGCCCGGGTTGACGCCGAACTCGTTTTCCATCGTCCATTTCAGCGCGACCATGTGGCCGCCATTGTCGCGCACGATGCCCTTGGGCTGGCCGGTCGTGCCCGATGTGTAGATGATGTAGAGCGGATCGGTGGCAAACACCGGCACGCAATCGATATTGGCGCCCGCTGCTCGTTCGCGGGCGACGGCATCGGCGTAGTCGATGTCGAAATGCTCCCTCAGTTCGCAGCGCAGTTGGTCGCGCTGCAGGATCAGGCAGGCGTCCGGCTTGTGGCGGGAGATCTCGATCGCCTTGTCGAGCAGCGGCTTGTAGGCGACGACGCGGCCCGGCTCCAGGCCGCAGGAGGCGGAAATGATCAGCTTCGGCCTGGCGTCGTCGATGCGGGTGGCGAGCTCATGCGAGGCAAAGCCGCCGAACACCACCGAATGCACCGCGCCGATGCGGGCACAGGCCAGCATGGCGATGGCCGCCTCGGCCACCATCGGCATGTAGATGATGACGCGGTCGCCCTTGCGAATGCCGCGGTTCTTCAGCACCGAGGTGAGTGCGACCACCTCGCGTTTGAGTTCGGCATAGGTGAATTTCTTGACCGTGCCGGTGATGGCGCTGTCATGGATCAGCGCGATCTGGTCGGCGCGTCCGCCCGCCACATGGCGGTCGATGGCGTTGTAGCAGGTGTTGCAGGTGGCGCCGGTGAACCATCGGCCATAGACCCCGGCAGTGGCGTCGAACACCTTGTCGTAGGGCGAATACCAGTCGATGGCGCCGGCCGCGTCAGCCCAGAATTGCTCCGGGTCGCGTTTCCAGCCGTCATAGACCTCGTGATAGCGTGAAGCCATAAGGCCCTCCCCAGGAACGATTTTCTTCCCTCCAGATAGCGCGCTCTAACCTTGGCCGCAAATGTACGCCATTGTGCTGACGACATCGACCTGGTGCTTGGGGGCAAGCTGCTATGAAATTGCGATATGGGATTGGAGCCGCGGTGTTTGCCAGGCGATCCTTGCTTCCATCCTTCCTGGGTGTCGTGCTCGCGATCTCCACCGGAGCCGCTCAGGCCGGCGACGCCGCGGCACGGCGTATCATCGGTTTTTCGCCCGACGGTGTCTATTTCGCCTTCGAGCAATATGGAACGCTCGATGCCGGCGCCTCGGACTCCGGCTGGTCGGAGATCGACATCATCGACACGCGCACCGATGAATTCGTCGGCAAGCCGATCCTCGTCGTCGACGCGTCGGAGGAGGCGACGCTGACCCTGGAACAGGCGAGGGCGCAGGCCGCCGTCAGGGCGGCGCCCGTTCTTGCCAGATATGCCATCGCATCGCGCGGCGATCAGACAGCTTCCGATGAGTTCACCTTTCCAGGTGAGATGATTGCCTACAACGACATTTCCCGCCTCGAACAGGTGTCGCAGAAGTGGCTGGCGCCGCTCTATGGCGAAACGGATATTTCGACCATCCAGCTCGACCAGATCCTGGCGGCCAGCACGGGCGATTGTTCGGCGAGTTTCGATGCGGCGCGGCAAGGCGATACATCCGGCAAGGCGCTCGGCTTCCGGCTGACGCTGCAAGGGCAAGACGGCAAGCCGTTCAAGATCCTGCACGAGGACAAGGCCGTGCCGGGCTCAAGAAACTGCCCGACCTCCTACAGCCTGTCGGAATCCTACGAATTCACCCCGGCCGGCAAGCCGGCGGTGATCGTCGTGCTGGTACAGCGTTTCAGCCAGGGTTTTGAGGGGCGTGATCGCCGCTTCCTCGCCGTGACCGGGCAACCGCGCTGACACGACGGCCCAAAGTTGCCCTGTCGATGACTATTGATTGTTCTAGATAGGCAGGGCCACAAGCATGAGACCAATGCCGCCGGCGATCAAAATTGCCGTCGCCAGCGCTTTTCTGTGACGTTCGAAGCTCGTCGGAGCCCGCTCCCAATTGTAACCCATACGCTATCTCCCCAAGACCCAGGCAGGCTTTACCTTACTCCAGGGAAGAAAAGCAACGGCCGAGCTGGTCGGTTCCCTTGCCTGTGCCTCGCCTTGGCGTCGATTTCTGGGACGATTCCGGCCGGGAGCAGGCCGCGGATGCGATTTCGCGACCGGGACGAGGATCTGTCGGAACGCAAAACCGCGGCTGCCCGCCGCCGGTCTCCATGATCGGCTGATAGACAGCGTTCCATCGCCGCGCTATCTGAAATCCGGGGTTTTTGCATGGCTTGGTGGGGTTGGTGATGGAAATTGCCTCTGGAACGGTTCTGCGGCTGGCGGAAGACGCTTCGGTCCAGCATGTCGGCGATGGCGCAGTCGTGCTTTTGGCGCGCAGCGGCCAGCTTTACACATGCAACGGCACGACCGAAGCCTTCCTCGACAAGGTGGACGGCGCGCGCAACCTCGACCAGATCGTCGACCTGCTTTGCGGGGAGTTCGAGGTCGACAAGGGGACGCTCGATCAGGATATGGCGGCACTGGCCACCGATCTGATCGAGGAAGGTATCCTCGCCGCGCCGGGTGCTTGATGGCTAAAGATACGCGCCTGATGGCCGACGGTCCGCTCATGCGCGCCTTGTTTCGCTGCCATCTCTGGGTAAGCGCGCGGCTGATGCCGGTCCTGGTCGCCAACCGCAGCTTCGAGGACGTGCTCAAATGGGCGCCGCTCACCTCGTCGACGCCCTATCGCGGCTTGCCGTCCGCTTACATCGTCGCCAGAGTCAACCGCACCGTCCGCCATCCCTGGCTGATGCGCGACGGCAGGTGTCTGAGAGAGGGTCTGCTCGGTCATCGTTTCCTGCGCCTTGCCGGCTTCGATCCGGACCTGCGCTTCGGCGTTGATCCCCAGTCGATGCAGGCGCCACGCATGTCGGCGCATTGCTGGGTCTGCCTCGACGGCAGGCCGGTGGTCAGCGACAGCCTTCCCGGCATGGTCGAGATCTACCGTCACCATGCCGATGCCACGAAGGTGCGTCCCGCTTGACCAGACCTTCAGCGTGCTACGCCCTCAACGGCCAGATTCTCGGCATATCGGCCGAGCGCACCGAGCTGTGGCGGGATTTCGACAGGATGTTCGCCGGCCTGCGTATCGCCGAACCCGTCGAGCCGGGCTTTCGCCTTGATATCACCGAGACCGACACCTTGGATGAGACACCCCACGGATCCCTCGTTTTCGATGGTGAGGTCCCGGAGGATGGCCACTGCCGGATGATCGAGGCCGGCGCCACCATCCATCTCGTCTTTCCCGAACGTCTCACCGTCTCGATCGAGAGCGACGAGGGTTGGGCCGAGCTCCGGGTGCGCCCCGGCACGAAAGTCGCCTGGACGGCCTGGATGCTGGTGCTCGACGCCGCGCTCGACGCTGGCGGCCAGCATATGCTGCATACCGCGGGCCTGACACTGCCGGAACATGATGCGGTGGTGCTGATCCATGCCCCGAGCGGCACCGGCAAGACCACGACGTCGCTGGCTCTGGCAACGCAGGGCTTTGGCCTCTGCTCCGACGACGCCATGATCGTGAATGTCGCTTCAAGCAAGGTCGTGGCCTGGGGCTTGCCGCGCGCCGTCAAGATCCACCGGAAGACGGCGCAGATGATTCCGCGGGTGGCGCCATGCCTCGGCCAGACGTGGGATCGCAACGGCGAACAGCCGGTCTCGCTTGAAAGGCTGGCCGGGATCGTGCGGGTCGAAAACGCGTCCGCCCGGCCGGTAGCGGCCCTTCTGCACTTGGCGCGCTCCGCCGACAGCCAGACCCGGCTCGTCGCCATGGCCAGGACCGACGCAATGGTGGCGCTGGCAGTGGACAATGTCCGCACGGGCATGACCGGGCTGCTGCCAATGCAAAAACGCCGGTTGGCGACCATCGCCGGGCTGGTCAATTCGGTGCCGACCTTCCGGTTGGAGGTGGGCGCGCACCCGGCCGACGCGGCGGCGCTGATCAGCTCTACCCCGGATTGACGTCAAGTCAGGCAAGCTGTGGCCTGGCCTTGGCCAGCCGCTGGATCCATCGGAAGGCGTCGCGGCGCAGGCGCGAACCAAGCTTGTCCCTGGAATTGACGCCGAGCAGCGTGTTCGTGGTGATCAACCGTCTGGCCAATCGTATCGAGAGATCGGGCTTGATGCGGCCGGCGAGTTCAAGCGCGCGGGTCTCCTCGAACAGTTCGCCGGTCACATTGAGCACAACAGCCAATTCGAGCTCGATGCCGGTCATGCGGGCAGCGTCGAACAGGCGCGCTTCCGCTTCCGCCGACTGCAACGCCCGCACCCCTTGCAGCACGTCGACGCAAAGCTGCAGCCGGTGGAATTTGTGGCCGCCGGCGGCATGCACGATGGCAATCGTCAAAAGCGCCGCCGGCGTGTCCGTCGCCTCGCCGTCGATGGCGCGCAATTCAGGGAAACCCAGCGACAGGCGCCGCCGCATGCCGGTGTCATGCACCAGATCGCCATGCAGTTCGACCAGCAGGCTCGAATTCTCCCTTTCCAGCCATTTGAACTCCTGCAGCTCGTAGGATTGCGCCTCGTTGCTGCCAAGCTCGAAGCCGCATGCCGCGATCACCCGGTTTGCCCGCGCCAGATTGGCCGGCTCGACCAGTATGTCGATGTCGGTGAACGGCCTGTCGGCGACGTTGCGGTAGAGCTTTCGCGCGAAGACCGGCCCCTTGACGATCCGCGCCGGAACGTTGTCCGCCGCCAGCCCCTTCATGATGCGGTCGCCATGGTACCGCAGCAGCATCGACTGGCCGGTGGCGATCGTCGCCTTCTGGCGCAGATCCTCCAGTCTGTCCCGCAGCCCCTGATCCGGTGGCAGCCGCGCGTCGCCGCTGAGCTTGCGCAGCATGATCGGCAGGACACCATGGAACTCGGCATTGTCGAGCAGCGCCGTCAGGGACTTTGCCGGCAAATTATCGGCGTCGAAGGCCGACGCTTCCGGATCGGCGTAGCGCAGCAGCAGCTTTTCTTCGGGTGGCGTGAGAGATGGCAGCATCAACCCGGACAATGTTGCGGCTAAAGGGATTGTCCAGGATGGTTGCAGAAAAGCGGAGTGGAAGCCAGCGTTACATGCCCCATCGCAGTGCCGCCGTGCGCACCGGCGCATCCCAGAATGCCGTCGTCTCGTCGTCGAGCATGGTGAGTGTGATCGAGCAGCCGGCCATGTCGAGCGAGGTGACGTAGGAGCCGACCAGCGAACGGGTCACCGTCACGCCGTGCTTCTCGAAAATCGCCCGCGCGCTGTTGTACATCAGATAGAGTTCCATCAGCGGCGTGCCGCCGAAGCCATTGACGAACAGCAGCGCCGGGCCTTTCGCCCCGTCGCCGAGATCGCCCAGGATCGCGGCACAAATCTCCTGCGCGATAGCATCGGCGCTTTTCAACGCATCGCGCCGGCGGCCGGGCTCGCCATGGATGCCGACGCCGAATTCCATCTCGCCGTTGCCGATGTCGAAAGTCGGCTTGCCCGCCGCCGGAACGGTGCAACTGGTCAGCGCCACGCCCATGGAGCGGGTGGCAGCGTTGACGCGGTCGCCCACTGCCTTCAACGACGCCAGCGCCAGGCCATGTTCGGCCGCCGCGCCGACGATCTTTTCCACCACCAACGTGCCGGCGACACCACGCCGGCCGGTCGTATAAGAAGAATTCTCGACGGCGACATCGTCATTGGTCACGACCTGCTGGATGCCTTCCGACATCTCTGCCGCCATGTCGAAGTTCATCACGTCACCCTCGTAGTTCTTGACGATGAACAGGCAGCCGGCGCCGGTGTCGACGGCTTCCGCCGCCGCCAGCATCTGGTCCGGTGTCGGCGAGGTGAACACCTGGCCGGGGCAGGCGGCGTCCAGCATGCCGTGACCGACAAAGCCGCCATGCAGCGGCTCGTGACCGGAGCCGCCGCCGGAGATCAGCGCCACCTTGCCCGGCCGCAAGGTCTTGCGGCGGATGAATTTATGCTCGTCGCCCAGCACCAGGATGTCGGCATGGGCGGCAACGAAACCGTCGAGGCTTTCGGTCAGCACCGTGTCCACCGAATTCATGAATTTCTTCACGGCCGTCTCCTCCCGAAATAGGCGTGACATCGAAGCAATTCCAGGAAAAGTGTGTAACGGTTTTCCGTCCGGAATTGCGTACAAACTCCAAGGGGTCAGCCACCCTTGCCGGTGATGCTGGTGATCTTCTGGATGAAATCGTTGACAGCCCTGTCGAGCGCGGCGTTCTGCTTGTCGTCGCCGAAATCCGGCACGATCAATGAAACATGCCGCGTCTTGCGCATGCCTGCCGCGACCGACATTTTTCCCGGATGCGCCTGATGATAGGCTGCGAGAAACTGATCGCGCTCTGCCGGGCTGAAATGGCACACCGAAAATATAGCCGGCAAATGTTTTGACGGGATCGGGATCGAATAGGCCGGGCTCGAAATCTGCGTGACGAAGCTGCGATGCTTGCCGAGCGCGTCGGCGAGGCGCTGGCGCATACCGGACGGCCGCTGGTCGATGACGTGCGACAGGATCGTCTTGTAGGCGCGGATTGCCTCTTCGGAACCGGGTTCGGGCTTCTTGTCGATCATGCCAGCCGCGCCTAGACCGAAATATCGGCGATGGCCGCCTTGGCCATGGCGAGTTGCGCCGGCGCGACGGAAAGATCGCGCAGGCCGGCCTCGAGCAGCGACGGGATCGAGGCGGGATCGCCGCCGGCATCGCCGCACAGGCTGACCGGAATCTTTTCACGCTGGCCGAACGCGGTCACGGCAGCGATCAGCCGCAGCACGGCCGGATGACGGACCGAATTGAGATGTGCCACGGCGGCGTTGTCGCGGGCCGCAGCCATGACATATTGGGTGAGATCGTTGGAGCCGATCGAGAAGAAGGCGGCCTCGGCAAAGGCTTCCGGCACGATCGCCACCGAAGGCACCTCGACCATGATGCCGAGCGGCGGCATCCTGTGCGCGATGCCGCGCGCGGCAAGTGCTGCCTGTTCCTCGGCGAACATCGCCGCTGCCTGCCTGTATTCCACAATAACGGCGATCATCGGGAACATCACCTTCAGACTGCCGTGCACGGCGGCGCGCAACAGCGCACGAATCTGTACACGAAAAACCTCCGGTCTTGCCAGCGACAGCCTGATGCCGCGCAGGCCAAGAAACGGGTTGCTCTCCTCGACGGTGAAGCCCGGAACCGGCTTGTCGCCGCCGGCATCGACGGTACGGATCGTCACTGGCTTGCCGCCGGCCCACTCCAGCACCTTGCGGTAGGCGCGATATTGCGTCTCCTCATCCGGAAGCGTCCTGCCGAACAGGAATTCGGTGCGCATCAGGCCGACACCGTCGCAGGTGGCGATGTCGATGCCGTCGACTTCGGACGGGTCGGCGATGTTGACCTGCACGCGCACCACCGTGCCGTTCTTGGTCACCGCCGGCCGTGCCAGGAACGTTCCAGCCCGGTCGCGGCGCATCGAGAACGACGACGACGATTGGCGAAAGGCGGCGATATCGTCCTTGGAGGGTGACAGCACGATGCCGCCATGTTCGGCGTCGAGCAGGGCGATGCCCGCAAGGTGAGCCGGCGAAGCGCCCAGCCCGACTACCATGGGAATGCCGCGCGAGCGCGCCAGCATGGCGACGTGGCTGGCGGTGCTGCCCGCCTTCAGCGCGATGCCGCCGCCGCTGCTCCAGTCGGTTTCGAGAAAGCGCGTCGGCGCGATGTCATCGCCATAGAGAATGGCGCCGGCCGGTGCCTGGATGTCGCCATCCTCGGTCAGCGCCCGGAGCACCTGGTCCCTGATGTCGCGTATGTCGGCGGCACGCGCGCGGAAATAGTCCTGGTCTGAGGCATCGTAGCCGGCGATCTCGGCATCCAGTGCCTGTCGCCACGCCACATCGGCGGGTTGACCAGTCCCGATCGCGGCAAAGGCCGGGCTGCTCAGCGCATCGTCTTCCAGCATGGCGATTTGAAATTCAAGAATATCGGCGGCGTCGCCGTCGGCGGTTTGGATCAATGCGGTGAGACGAGCGGCCGCACTGGCGATTGCGCTCTCAAGCGCGGCCTTCTCTTCGGCGGCTGTGGCCTTGCCGACATAGGATGCGGCAATCCGGTCGAGATCGAACAGCGGCCCCTCGGCATAGCCGGCCGAGGCCGAAATGCCTTGCAGCCTAAGCGGTCCGAACATGGTCCGTGCCTTCGTCGAAATCGCGGCGCACCAGTTCGACCAGCGCGTCGACGGCATCATTGGCGCCGTCGCCGATCGCCCTGATGTGCAGCAGCGTGCCTTTCGGCGCCTTGGCCGCCATCACCTTGACGATGCTCTTGGCGTCGAACCATGGCCCGTTGGCGGCCAGCGCTATTTCCACCTCGGCGGCAAAAGTCTTGGCCAGCTTGGTGAACTTCACCGAAGGACGCGCGTGCAGGCCCACCTCGTGGGTGATCACAACGGTCGCTTCGGCTGCTGCGGACATGTCGTCAAGCTTCCCGTTCACTCACGACGGCGACAATTCATGTGCCGTCGCCACCACTTCTTTCAGCGAGGCGCCGCCGGAGGCCTCTGTTGCCGCCATGACCGCGCCCTCGACGATCGGCGCGTTGCACACGATGATCTTTTGCGACCGTGGCTCGCCGATCATCTCCACCGCCATTTCTGAGTTCGTCTCGGCGCCTCCGAGATCGACCAGGATGGCGACACCGGCTTCCGACCAGGCCTTGTCGATGGCGCCCATGATCGCCTCGACATTGGTTCCGAGCCCGCCATGGCCGTTTCCGCCGCACCATGCAAGCGGCACTTCGTCGCCCACCATCTGCCGCACCATGTCGGCCGTGCCCTCGGCGACCAGCGGCGAATGCGAGACGATGACGATGCCGACATTGCTCATGGCTGACCTTCCAGCGTTTCGACGATCGTGCGCACCAGAAGCGCGGTCGAACGCGCGCCGGGATCCATATGGCCGATCGAGCGGTCGCCGAGGAACGAGGCGCGGCCACGCAGGGCCTTCATTGACACGGTCGCCTTAGCCGCGGCGTCGGCGAAGTCAGCGATTTCCGATCCAGTCTTTCCCTCGACCAGCGCGTCATGCACCGGCTGCAGCACGTCGAGCATGGTTTTTTGCCCAACCTGCGACTTGCCACGCGCGGCCACCGCTTCGATCGCCTTGCCAAAAGCCGCCGTCAGATCGGCACGGTCGGGCGCCGCCGAAATCTCCTTGCCGAGCGCCAGGAACAGGGTGCCGAACAGCGGACCGGAGGCGCCACCGACCGTCATCACCAGCTTGGTGCCGATCGCCTTCAGGGCCTCGGGCAATGGCTTGGCAGCAAACGCTTCGGCCTCGGCCCGCACCGCCTCGAAGCCGCGCTTCATGTTCAGCCCGTGGTCGCCGTCGCCGATCGCCTGGTCGAGCGCCGTCAACTCTTCGGCGTGAGCGGCAATCGCATCCGCGGCGGCCGCGATCAACCCGGCAAGGTTCAGCGCCGCCATGTCACTCGCATTCCTGGTTTCCACCTTTCCGGCAGTATCGAAAGAACGGTCACTCGACAACTGGAGCATGCGTCAGGCCGCTTCATGCAGCGCGGCGGCGGCCGCGAAGACCTCGGCTACCGCATAGGCGCCAGGGTCTACAACACCTTGCAGCTTGCCGCCGACATAGGCGGATCGTCCGGCTTTCGCCCTGTCCATGGCGGCAGTGGCCTCGGCACCGCGTCGGGCCGCTGGTGCCGCATCTTCCAGGCCGTTGGCGGCGAGCGCTTTCAGCGCTGGTTCCAGGGCATCAATCATCGTGCGATCCCCCATCCTTGCACCGCCATAGAACGTCATCCGCTCCAGGCCGGCTAGCAGCGCCTTGGCCAGGTTCGCGCCGCCGTTCAGAGCCTGCGCCGCCGCGGTGAAGAAGATCGACAGCAGCACGCCGCTGGAGCCGCCCATGGACGCGCTCAGTATGTCACCTATCGCACCAAGGGTCGCGGCAGGTTCGGCAAGCGGCAGCGTGTCGAGCCGTTCCAGCACGCTGCGTGCGCCGGTCGCTGCCGTCGAGCCGGTGTCGCCGTCACCCGCCTTGGCATCCAGCGCGTTCAAGGTGCCTTCGAGCGCGATCAGCCTTTCGCAGACCGTGACGACCAGCCGTCTGGTGCGTGCATCCTGGGTGGGCTTGGGCACCGCGCTCTGTCCGGCCGCTTTCGCTATCGGCACGACGGCAGGCGGCACAACGGGCTTTGCCGGCATCCAGGCATGCGGGCCGACCGGCGCCAGCAAGGCTGTTTCGCGTGCCGCGTCGAGCCGGATCAGCGACAGCGAGAAGCCGTTCATGTTGAGCGCCGTCATCAGCGGGCCCGGGCCGATCGTCAGCTTGATCGCTTTGGCGAGTGGTGCGGCAAGCACCGCGTTGGCGATAACGGACATTTCGAGCGGTGGCACCGAACCGAGATTATTGATCAGCAGGGCGTAGCTGGCCGCAGGGTCGAGCCGTGCCGACAGGCGCTCGGCCATGATCGCGACCAGCCTGTCGGCGCTTTGCACCGCAATGCGCTCGACGCCCGGCTCGCCATGAATGCCGAGGCCGAGCTCGCCGTCATTTTCGCCAAACCGGTCTTCATGCGGCTGACCGGGGATCGAGCAGGACGACAGCGACATGCCGAGCGAAACGATGTCCTTCGCAGCCGTGCGCGCGGCTGCCGCAACGGACGCGAGGTCATGACCGGCTTCCGACAGATGGCCAGCGATCTTGTGCACGAACAAGGTGCCGGCGACGCCGCGCGGCTGGGTGATGTCAGGCAAAGCGATATCGTCGGCGACGATGACCATTTCGACACGAAACCCTTCGGCGCGCGCCTTCTCGGCCGCCAGGCCGAAATTGAGACGGTCGCCGGTATAATTCTTGACGATGAGCAGGCAGCCGGCCGGGCCGGTCACCGCGCGAATTGCCGCCAGCACGGCTTCGACGCTCGGTGAGGCAAAGATCTCGCCCGAAACCGCCGCCGTCAGCATGCCCTTGCCGACGAAGCCGGCATGCGACGGCTCGTGCCCGGCGCCACCACCGGAGATGACGCTGACCTTCGTCTTGTCCCAACCGGCGCGCAGGATCACCTTGATCTCGGGATAGCCGTCGAGGCGCGCGAGATCGCCTGATCCGATGGTCCGCAACAGACCGTCCAGCGCCTCGGTGACGATCGTTTCCCTGCGATTGAAAAAGTGCTTCATCGAATTCGTCCCGTACTCGCAAAGTCAAAAACCGGCGCCGAGCCCTTGGCAAGCAAACACCGAAAACCGCTCACATCAGCCCCATTCACATCAGTCGTTGTCCGTCGGCGCCAAAATACAGCGGCGACCGGTAGCGGATCACCACTCTGTCGCCCTGCGCCAGATCCGTGTCGGGGTCGGTCAGCGTCACCAGTTTCTTCGACCCAACCGTAACATGCAGGTGGTTCTGGTCGCCGAGATGCTCGACCCAGTCGACCACGCCGTCGGCGTGGCCGTTGGTTGCCTTTTCGATCGTCAGATGTTCGGTGCGCGCGCCGATCGTCTTGGTTCCCGCCGGCGCGCCACCATCGGGCAGCAGTCCGGTCGGCAGAAGATTGATCGCCGGCTGGCCGAGTCTTGCCGCGACATGCAGGTTCGCCGGCTCCGAATATATGATTCGCGGCGAGCCGATCTGCACCAGCACGCCGTCGGCAAGGATGCCGATGCGGTCGGCCATCGTCATCGCCTCGATCTGGTCGTGCGTGACATAGAGCATGGTGGCGCCGAGTTCGGTCTGGATGCGCTTCAGCTCGAGCCTGAGATCCCCGCGCAGCTTGGCGTCGAGCGACGACAGCGGCTCGTCCATCAGATAGATCGAGGGCTTGCGCACCAGCGCGCGGCCGATGGCGACGCGCTGCATTTCGCCGCCCGAAAGCTTGGTCGAGCGGTTGGCGAGCTTGTGATGGATGCGCACCATCCTGGCCACCTCCTCGACCCGGCGGCGGATCTGGTCTTCTGGCATTTTCCGAGCCGGCGAGCGCAGCGGGAAGGCGAGATTGTCGAACACCGACAGATGCGGATAGAGCGAATACTGCTGGAAGACGAAAGCGGTGTCGCGCTCCGCCGGCGACAGCGTCGTGGCATTGTGTCCGCCGATTTCGATCGTGCCGGAATCCGGTCGCTCCAGCCCGGCGATGAGCCGCAGCGTCGTCGTCTTGCCGGCCCCGGTCGGTCCGAGCAGCACGACGAACTCGCCATCTGATATATCCAGATCAAGGCCGTCGACGGCGGCATGGTCGCCAAAACTCTTGGTCACGTTCTTGATGTGCACATCAGCCATGCTGGGCCCTCCGCTCAGAGGCGACGTCGTGGATCGCGGTTCTCACCGCGCGGCCGGATCCTTTCTCGAACAGCGACAGCCGCGCGCTGCTCAGCGCCAACCCGACATGGTCGCCGGTGGAGAGCCGGATTTCGGCCGGGACGCGTGCCTTGATGATGCCGTCCGCCGTCTCTACCGCCACGATTTGCGTGGTGCCCAGATATTCGGTGCCATAGATGGCACCGCGCAGCTTCGAATTGTCGTCGAAGCGGATGTGTTCGGGCCTGATGCCGAGCACCATGTCGGCAGGTGCGATATCCTCGCGCACCTCCGGCACCGAGACCTTCGCGCCTTGGACGACGATCTCCCTGGCACCCTTGGCGAGCCCGCCGCCGAATCCCAAGAAATTCATCGGCGGCGAGCCGATGAAGTCGGCGACGAACATGGTCGCCGGGCGGTCGTAGATTTCGCGTGGCGTGCCGAACTGTTCGATGACGCCATGGTTCATCACCGCGATCTTGTCGGCCATCGACATCGCTTCCATCTGGTCGTGCGTGACATAGACCGTCGTGGCGTGGATGCGGTTGTGCAGCTCGCGCAGCTCATGGACCATCAGATCGCGGAATTCGGTGTCGAGCGTGCCAAGCGGCTCATCCATCAGGAAGCATTTGGGCCGCCGCACGATGGCGCGGCCGAGCGCCACGCGCTGGCGGTCGCCACCGGCAAGGCCGGAGACGGATTTGTTGAGCAGATGGTCGATGCGCAGAAGCTTCGCCGTCTCCTCGACCCGCGTGCGAATCTCGGCCGAAGGCATGCCTTGCGCCAGGAGCGGAAAGCCGATGTTCTTGCGCACGTTCATGTGCGGATAGAGCGCGTACAGCTGGAAGACGAAGGCGATGTCGCGCTCGCGTGCCCGCCGCATGGTGACGTCGTCGCCGCCGAGCAGGATCTGGCCGCCGGTCGGCAATTCGAGCCCGGCAATCATTCGCAAGGTCGTCGTCTTGCCGCAGCCCGATGGCCCTAGCATGACGAAGAACTCGCCATCCTCGACGACGAAGTTGGAATCCTTCACGGCGACGAAATCGCCGAAGGCCTTTCTCAGGTGCTGGACGCGAATTTCGGCCATGATTATTCC
The DNA here is from genome assembly GCF_040317725.1 of Mesorhizobium sp. M1396. Classification (NCBI taxonomy): domain Bacteria; kingdom Pseudomonadati; phylum Pseudomonadota; class Alphaproteobacteria; order Hyphomicrobiales; family Phyllobacteriaceae; genus Mesorhizobium; species Mesorhizobium sp. M1396. The sequence continues at coordinate 60,493 of NZ_JAMYLA010000036.1, forward strand.
GGGAACTTCGAGACGATGATGAACATCACCGTGCCGGCGAGCATGGTGATGAAGGAATAGGTGTAGAGCGACAGCGCGAAGGGCTGGAACAGCATCAGGAAGCCGATGGCGATCAGCGCCGTCGCGATGTTTTCCATCAGGCCGCGGCGGAGCGCGCGCGGCCAGGACGAGCGCTTGGCAGAGCTGCGGCGGGTCATGGCGACAACCTCCGCGACACCTTCTCCCCGTCACTACACGGGGAGAAGGTGGCCCGAAGGGCCGGATGAGGGGCGGCGCCCAAGTCCGGAAAGCTAGCGCTGCCCCTCATCTGCCTGCCGGCATCTTCTCCCCGTAAACGGGGGGAAGGGACGCTGCCGCGCCGTCGGTTCCATGCCTGCTGACAACTCATGATGCTGCTCATTTGCGCACCGCGCCGAAAGTGATGCCGCGCAGCAATTGCTTGCGAAGCAGGATGGTGAAGACCAGGATCGGCACCAGGAAGATCGTCGTGCCGGCTGCTACCGCCGGCCAGTCCTGGCCGCCTTCGCCGATGATGGTCGGGATGAAGGGCGGCGCGGTCTGCGCCGTGCCGGAGGTCAGGAGTGCCGCGAAGGCGTATTCGTTCCAGGCGAAGATCAGGCAGAAGATAGCGGTCGCGGCAATGCCGGTGGTGGCTTGCGGCAACACGGTGCGCCAGAAGGCCTGCAGCCGCGTATAGCCGTCGATCATCGCCGCTTCCTCATATTCGCGCGGGATCTCGTCGATGAAGCCTTTCAGCAGCCACACCGCCAGCGACACGTTGACGGCCGTGTAAAGCAGGATCATGCCGAGCGCCGTGTCGGACAGGCCAAGCTCGCGGTACATCAGGTAGATCGGAATGGCGACGGCGATCGGCGGCATGAAGCGCGTCGACAGGATGAAGAACAAGAGGTCGTCGGCCAGCGGCACCTTGAAGCGCGAGAAGCCGTAGGCCGACAGCGTGCCGAGAAACACCGCGCAGAAGGTCGAGCCGAAGGCGATGATCAATGAGTTGAGGAAGCGCGGCAGGAAGTTGGAAGGGCCGGCGATCACCATGTTGCGCTTGCGCGTGGTCTCGTCGCAGAAGCTCGTCGCCGGTCCCAGCGAGTTGATGTATTCCGGCGTCTGCCGCGTCCGCGTCGTGAACAGATTGCAGTAGCCTTCGAGGCTCGGCTGGAACAGGATCTTGGGCGGATAGGCGATCGAATCCGGCGGCGTCTTGAAGCTGGTGGCGAAGATCCACAGCAGCGGCACGATCGAGATCAGTGCATAGGCAATGATGATCGCGCCGGCGATGCGCTTCGAGTTGCTGCTCGGTGCGACGACCGAATGGGCTGTGGTCAGGCTCATCTCTGCTTCACCTTGTTGAGCGCCTTGACGTAGATGTTGGCCAGCCCGAACACTGCGACGAACAGGATGATGGCGAAGGCCGAGGAATAGCCGGTGCGCCAGCTTTCGAAGGCTTGCCGCTTCAGCGTGATCGAGGCGACCTCGGTGGTCGAGCCCGGCCCGCCGCCGGTCAACAGATTGACCATGTCGAACATCTTGAAATTCTCGATGCCGCGAAACAGCACCGCCAGCATGATGAAGGGCAGCGCCATCGGCAGGGTGATCGACCAGAACTGCCGCCAGTTGGAGGCGCGGTCGACCTCGGCCGCCTCATAGATGTATTCGGGAATGGAGCGTAAGCCCGCGAGGCAGATCAGCATCACGTAGGGCGTCCACATCCACGTATCGACGATGATGATCGACCACGGCGCCAGCGACACGTTGGAGAGCATCTGGATATCGGTCGGCGGGATCCTCGTGACGAACGAGATGGCATAGGCGAACAAGCCGATCTGCGGCTCGTAGAGGAAGCGCCAGAAATTGCCGACCACCGCCGGCGACAGCATCATCGGCACCAGGATCAGCGTCGTCCAGAAGGCATGGCCGCGGAACTTCCGGTCGATCAGCCAGGCCAGCGTGAAGCCGATCAGCGTCTGCAGCAGGATGGTCCAGAACACGAAATGCGCCGTCGTCTGCATGGCGATCCAGATATCCTTGTCGCCGAGGATGCGCTGGTAGTTGGCAAAGCCGAGGTTCTTCACCACTTCGTTCGGGCGGTTGGCGCGGTAATTGGTGAACGACAGATAGATCGCCCAGAACAGCGGGAAGATGTTGATGGCGAGCAGCAACAGGATCGTCGGCGAGATGAACAGCCAGGCCAGGCCCTTGTCGCTGATGCCCCGGACTTTGCGGGCCAACGGTTCCGGGGTCGCCCGGGCAACGTTCTCCGCGGTCCGATTGAGCATGGTGAGTCCTGCTTCGGTCACTTGGTCGTCTCTGTCATGGAATTTATCTGAACCGCGTCCCGTGCCAAGGGCGGCACGGGACCAAGAGCATGATGCCGAAAAGTGTGCAGCGGTTTTCGGACGACATCATGCTCTCTCTCTTTTTATCCCTGGAGGCGGATGATTTCTGGTCGATTCGACCTGAAAATCATCCGCCTCCGGGGCCTAGCTCGGGAGGAGCCGATTACATCTTGCCGTCGTCCTCGAAGACCTGCGTCCAGTCCTTGACGAGGCCGTCGAGTGCGTCCTTGGCCGATCCCTGGCCGGCGACGACATAGTCGTGGAAGCGCTTCTGCGAGGCCTGCAGCAGCGGTGCGTAGCTGGGCTCGGCCCAGAAGTCCTTCACGATGGCCATCGAGTCGAGGAAGGTCTGCGCGTAGGGCTGGCTGGCCGGGAAGGCCGGATCCTTGACCACCGCGTTGAGGCAGGAATAGCCGCCGAGCGACCACCACTTGGACTGCACGTCCTTGTTGGCGAACCACTTGATGTATTTCAGCGCCGCTTCCTGCTTGTCGGAATAGGACACCACCGAGATGCCCTGGCCGCCGAGCTGGGCGAACTGCTCGCCGTCGGGACCCTTGGGATTGACGAAGTAGCCGATCTTGTCGCCGCCGACATTCTCGTCCTTTTGCAGGCCGGGCCATGTGAAGGCGAAGTTCATGTGCATCGCCACCTGGCCGGATTTGAAGGCATCGACACCTTCGCCCATGTAGCTGTTCGAGGCGCCGGGCGGTGTGCAGCAATCATAGAGCGCCTTGTAGAACTCCAGGCCCTTCACCGACTTGTCGGAATTGACGAAGCCTTCCATCTCATAGGGCTTCTTGGGGTTCTCGTATTGGAAGCCATAGCTGTAGAGCACGTCCATGGCGCCCATGGTGATGCCTTCAGAGCCGCGCTCGGTATAGATCGAGGCGCCGTAGACGGTCTTGCCGTCGATCTCACGCTTCTGGAAGAACTCGGCGACCTGCTTCAGCTGGTCGAAGGTGGCCGGCGGGCCGAGATCCCAGCCGTACTTCTCCTTGAATTCCTTCTGCAGTTCCGGCTTGGAGAACCAGTCCTTGCGATAGGTCCAGCCGACGACGTCGCCCATGGCCGGCAACGCCCAGTAGTTCGGCGTGTTCTTCGGCCATTCCGAATAGCCGACGACGGTTGCCGGTACGAAGTCGTCCATGCTGATCTTCTCCTTGTCGAAGAAGTCGTTCAGCTTGACGTAGTGGCCGTTCTCGGCGGCGCCGCCGATCCACTGGCTGTCGCCGATGATCAGGTCGCACAGCTTGCCGTGCGAATTCAGCTCATTGAGGAACCGGTCGGCATAGTTGGTCCACGGCACGAACTCGAATTTCATGCCGATGCCGGTTTCCTTGGTAAAATCCTTGGACAGTTCGACAAGCGCGTTTGCCGGGTCCCAGGCGGCCCAGCAGAGCGTCAGGTCTTCAGCGTGCGCGACGTTCGAGACGGCTGTCGACGCTGTAATCGCCGAGGTCAGTCCCAGCGCCAGTTTCAAACTCGATTTCATATCTTCCTCCCATTTGCGAAACGCGCCGGATGACGGTTTCAAGAGCCTTCAAACCCTCTCCTCAGGGGGCCCAAACATAGCGGCGCAACAGCGTCGCGGATGTTTAGTAATTTGTTTAGTGATGCAATTTTTACTAAACAAGGCAAGCGAATTCGTTGCTGCGCCGCAGCATGCTTATGGCGATGTCTGAAAACGTTGGGAAAAGCGCTGGTCGGCTACGGCCTGGCGGTCGTCGGTGGAGCGGCCTGCTGACCATGGTGCGCGAGGAAGCGCGGCTGGGCACGGTGCGCTGGAACCCGTTTTCCCGCACCCGGCTTTGAATTGGCGTTGGTGCGATAAGTTGCGCGGCCACCACCACCGCTGATATGCGGACGCGATGACCACAAAACCCCTGCCGGAGCTTCCGGTATCCGCCGTGCTGCCGGCGCTGAGCGAAGCGCTCGGCCATGGCAACAGCGCCGTGCTGGTGGCGCCGCCCGGCGCCGGCAAGACGACGCTGGTGCCGCTGGCGCTGCTCGACGCGTCCTGGCTGGGGGTCGGCAAGATCGTTCTGCTCGAACCGCGCCGGCTCGCCGCCCGCGCCGCCGCCCGCCGCATGGCGCAATTGCTTGATGAGGAGCCCGGCGCCACCGTCGGCTATGCCATGCGCATGGAAAACCGCACCTCGGCAAAGACCAGGATATTGGTCGTCACCGAAGGCGTGCTGGCACGGATGATCCTCGACGATCCCGAACTGCCCGGCGTCTCGGCGGTGATTTTCGACGAATTCCACGAGCGTTCGCTCGACGGCGATTTCGGTCTGGCATTGGCGATCGACGTGCAGGGCGCGCTGCGGCCGGATCTGCGGCTGCTGGTGATGTCGGCGACGCTCGATGGCGCGCGCGTCGCGAAGCTGCTGTCGGGCGCCCCGGTAATCGAGAGCGAGGGCCGCGCCTTTCCTGTCGATGTGCGTTACGACGAGCGGTCGGCGGGCACCACCATCGAAGACGCCATGGCCAAGGCGATCCGCGCCGCCCTTGCCGACGAGAGCGGCAGCGTGCTCGCCTTCCTGCCCGGCCAGCGCGAGATCGAACGCACCGCCGAGCGGCTGGCCGACAGGATCAGTGCCGATACCGACATCGTGCCGCTCTACGGCATGCTCGACGGCAAGGCGCAGGACGCGGCGATCAAGCCGGCGCCGCCAGGCCGCCGCAAGGTGGTGCTGGCCACCTCGATCGCCGAGACCTCCATCACCATCGACGGCGTGCGCGTCGTCATCGATTCCGGCCTGTCGCGGCTGCCGCGCTACGAGCCGGCGAGCGGCCTTACCCGGCTGGAGACCGTGCGCGTCAGCAAGGCTTCCGCCGACCAGCGCGCCGGCCGTGCCGGCCGCACGCAGCCTGGCGTCGCCATCCGGCTGTGGCGGGCCGAGCAGACGGCCGCACTCCCCGCCTTCACGCCACCCGAAATCCTTGAGGCCGACCTGTCCGGCCTGCTGCTCGACTGCGCCGCTTTCGGCGTCGCCGATCCGACAGGGCTCGCCTTTCTCGATCCGTTGCCGGCGCCAGCGCTCAACGAGGCTCGGGCGCTGCTGCGCGCGCTGGATGCCATAGACGAGGATGGGCGCCTGACGGATGCGGGTATGGCGATGCGCAAGCTCGCTCTGCCCGTGCGGCTTGCGCATATGGTCGCCGAGGCAGCCGAGAGCGGTCACGCCCATGAGGCGGCCATGCTTGCCGTGCTGCTCACCGAACGCGGCCTTGGCGGTGATGGCGCCGACCTAGAGCGACGGTTGATGCGCTTTCGCCAGGAAAGATCGCCGCGCGCCACCGCCGCGCGCCAGCTCGCCGAACGGCTGGCGAGGCAGGCATCTTCACCCTCCCCCTTGTGGGGGGGGTGGCTCCCCGCCGCGGCGCCGGGGGGGGGGGGGGCCGCGGCGGCCCCCCCCCCCCCCCGCCCCCGGGCGGGGGGCGCGGGGCGCCGCCCGCCGCCCCCGCCCCCCCCCCCCCGGCCGAGCGCGGCACCCCCACCCCGTCTCCCTCGTCTTGCTGCGCAAGGCGCGCTCGCCGACCCTCCCCTCAAGGGTGCCGGCCCTCTGCTCGTCCATGCCTGGCCGGATCGCGTCGCCAAGGCGCGCGGCGAGCGCGGCCGTTTCGTACTGGCCAATGGCTCGGGCGCCATGCTCGACGCAGCCGACCCGCTGGCGGGTGAGCCGTTTCTGGTCGTCGCCGATTTGCAGGGCAAGGCGCAGAACGCGCGCATCACGGCGGCGGCGGCAATCAGCGAGGACGATGTCCGCGCCGCGCTCGCGGACAAGATCGAAACACGAAGGCAAACGAGCTTCGACCGCGACAAGCGCGCGGTGCGCGTGCGCGAGGCCGTTCGCCTTGGCGCCATCACGCTTGCCGAACGCATGCTGCCGCCGCCAACCGGCATCGATGCCGATCGGGCCATCCTTGATGCGGTGCGCGAGCACGGGCTGTCGCTGCTGACCTGGAGCAAGGAGGCGCAAACGCTGCGCCAGCGGCTTGGCTGGCTGCATCGCGGCCTTGGCGCGCCCTGGCCCGATATGGCGGATGCCGCCCTCATCGAGCGTCTCGACGACTGGCTGCTGCCGTTCCTGTCCGGCGCGGCATCCTTTGCCGCCATCGATGCGGGCGTTGTCTCGGCCGGACTGGCCACACTCGTGCCGCACGATCTGCAGCGCAGGATCGACACGCTGGCGCCGACCCATTTCGACGCCCCGTCGGGCAGCCATGTGCCGATCCGCTATGACGGCGAATGGCCGGTGCTGGCGGTTCGCGTGCAGGAGCTGTTCGGTCTCGACCGCCATCCCGCCATCGCCAATGGCAGCGTGCCGCTGACGCTCGAACTCCTGTCGCCGGCGCACCGGCCGATCCAGACGACGCGCGACCTGCCCGGCTTCTGGCGCGGCTCCTGGGCCGATGTGCGCGCCGACATGCGCGGCCGCTATCCCAAGCATGTCTGGCCGGAAAATCCGCTTCTCGCCGCCGCCACCGCCCGGGCAAAACCCAGAGGTACCTAGCGCTTGCCGTCCCGCGGCTGTATTTCATGGTCATGATCAGCGTTTTGCGTTCGCCCGATTTCCAGCAGAGTCAGAGACTGCGCCTCAACACGCTGATCCGGCTGCGCTGGCTTGCCATCGTCGGTCAGAGCGTTGCGGTTCTCGTCGTTGCCTATGGCCTGAAGTTTCCGCTGCCGGTCAGCCTCTGCTTTGCCCTGATCGCCTGTTCGGCCTGGATGAACCTGTTTCTCGCCTTCCGTTTTCCGGCGGCGCACCGGCTCACTCCGCTCGCGGCCTTCGGCATCCTCATCTTCGACAGCCTGCAGCTTGCCGGCCTGCTCTACATGACCGGCGGCCTCACCAACCCGTTCTCGCTGCTGATGACCGTGCCCGTCGTCATTTCGGCGACCTCGCTGCCCCTGCGCCTGACCGCCATCCTCGGCGGGCTGGTGATGTCGGCGGCGACCTTGCTGGTCTTTGTCCATCTGCCGCTGCCCTGGCATGAAGGCGCGCCGCTGGAGATGCCCTTCATCTACGTCGCCGGTATGTGGATGGCGGTGCTGTCCTCGATCGCCTTCACCGCCATATACGCCTTCCGGGTGGCCGCCGAAGCACGGCTTCTGGCCAATGCGCTCGCCGCCACGGAGTTGGTGCTGCAGCGCGAGCAGCATCTTTCGGCGCTCGACGGGCTGGCCGCCGCGGCCGCGCACGAACTTGGGACGCCGCTCGCCACCATCGCGCTTGTCGCCAAGGAGATGGAAAAGGCCCTCGGCAACGATCTGAAATACGGGGAAGACGTGAAGCTGCTTCGCTCGCAGAGCGAGCGCTGCCGCGAAATCCTCAAGCGCCTGACCAGCCTGTCCTCCGAGGGCGAAGCGCATCTTTCGCGGCTGCCGTTGACCTCGCTGGTCGAGGAGGTCACCGCGCCGCATCGCGACTTCGGCATCTCGATCAAGCTTCGGCCTGGCGAACGCATCGGGCCCGAGCCGGTCGGGCGCCGCAATCCGGGCGTCATCTACGGCCTCGGCAATCTGGTCGAGAACGCCGTCGACTTCGCCCGCAAGAGCGTCACCGTCGGCTGGAGCTGGAACGAGGCCACCGTCACCTTCTCGATCATCGATGACGGACCGGGCTTTCCGGCCGAGATCATCGACCGCATCGGCGAGCCCTATATGTCGACGCGCCAGGGCAATGAAGGCGGCGGCGGCCTGGGGCTCGGCCTGTTCATCGCCAAGACTTTGCTCGAACGCTCTGGCGCGACGCTCGATTTCCGCAATTCGAGCGGCCTGGGCGAGGGCGCCGTGGTACAGATATCGTGGCCGCGTGGTGTGTTCCTCAATCCGGAAATCACTTCGGCCAGCATGTTCGACACCGCCTGAGAGCCTTGAAGGAGCTCTAAAAATTGGACAATGAGGCTCGGGAACTATATCTGCGTAAAATTAAGGCAGCAGGAATTTTGAGACTATGACAGGCGACGAAAATATTGGCGCAATGGTTGAAGGCGAGGACACCTCGCTGCTCATCGTCGATGACGACAAGCCGTTCCTTACGCGTCTGGCCCGCGCCATGGAAACCAGGGGATTCGTGGTCGAGACGGCCGAGAGCGTCGAGGAGGCGGTTGCCAAGGCGCGCGCCAATCCGCCCGCCTACGCCGTGGTCGACATGCGGCTTGGCGATGGCAACGGCCTCGACGTGGTCGCGGCCATCCGCGAAAAGCGCGACGATTCCCGCGCCATCATCCTTACCGGCTACGGCAACATCGCCACCGCGGTGACCGCGGTGAAGCTTGGCGCCGTCGATTACCTCTCCAAGCCCGCCGACGCCGACGATATCTTCGCGGCACTCACCCGCACCGCCGGCGAGCGCGCGGCGCCTCCGGAAAACCCGATGTCGGCCGACCGCGTCCGCTGGGAGCATATCCAGCGCGTCTATGAAATGTGCGAGCGCAATGTCTCAGAGACAGCGCGCCGGCTCAACATGCATCGCCGCACCTTGCAGCGGATACTAGCCAAGCGCGCGCCACGCTGAGAGACTGCTTGGAAACTCTACTCTGGCGGCCATCTGATGGCGTTTTCTGCGCTTCCGTTGCTCACGGACCAAATGTCCGCTGCGCTACGGTTCTCGAAACCGCCACCATATGACTCGCCAGAGCGAATTTCGAAACAGTCTCTGGGGCGCGGAACACAGTCCGATGCTTGCTCCACTGCCGGAGTTTGAGCATCATCGCGAGTGACGCGGCTTAACGGAGGCGACATGCGGGATTTGAAGCAGCGGCCGGTTTCCGTCTTCCGCGAATTCCTCGATAGTGAAGCGGCCGGCGGTATCGTCCTGATGGCGGCGGCGGCACTGGCTCTCATCGTCGCCAATTCGCCGCTGGCCGAAACCTACTTTTCCGCGCTCCACGCCTATCTCGGCCCGCTCAGCGTGTCGCACTGGGTCAATGACGGGTTGATGGCGGTGTTCTTCCTGCTCGTCGGGCTGGAGATCAAGCGCGAGATGCTGGATGGCCAGCTCTCCACCTGGCCCCGGCGCGCATTGCCCGGCATCGCCGCCGCCGGCGGCATGGTGGTTCCGGCGCTCGTCTATGTCGCCATCAACCGCGACAATACGGCGGCACTGTCGGGCTGGGCGATCCCGACCGCCACCGACATCGCCTTCGCGCTCGGCGTGCTGTCGCTGCTCGGCAGCCGCGTGCCGGCTTCGCTGAAGGTGTTCCTCACCGCGCTGGCCATCATCGATGATCTCGGCGCCGTCATCATCATCGCCATCTTCTACACCAGCGGTCTGTCGCTCACCTATCTCGGCGCCGCTTTCGCCGTCATCGCCGCGCTCGTCGTGCTCAACCGCATGCGAGTGATGACGTTGGTGCCCTACCTTGTGCTCGGCGCCATCCTGTGGGTGCTGGTGCTGAAATCGGGCGTCCATGCGACGCTTGCCGGCGTCGCGCTGGCGCTGACCATTCCGCTCGAACGCTCCGCCGGGATCGGCCACGATCTCGACCATTCGCCGCTGCACCGGCTCGAGCACGGCCTGCACAAGATAGTGCCCTTTGTCGTCATCCCGATCTTCGGCTTCGCCAATGCCGGCGTTTCGCTCGCCGGCCTCAGCTTTGGCGCGCTGATCGAGCCGTTGACGCTGGGTGTCGCCGCCGGCCTCGTGGTCGGCAAGCTGGTCGGCGTGTTCGGCTCCTCGGCGCTTGCCATCCGGTTCGGTCTTGCCGATCTGCCCGCCAACGCCGGCTGGGTGCACATGATCGGCATCTCGCTGCTGTGCGGCATCGGCTTCACCATGAGCCTGTTCATCGGCCTGCTCGCCTTCGCCAGTGACGTGGCATTGCAGGACGCGGTCAAGGTCGGCATCCTCGCCGGCTCCTTCATCGCCGCTATTTTGGGTGCCGCCGTGCTTTTGATGGCCCCGGCCGAGCGTGGGCTGGAAGAGAGTGAAGGGTAAGGCGATACCTACTCGCTCTCACCCTCGAGCGCCGGCACCGACACGCCGGCAAGTTCAGCCGCCAGCAGCCGTGAAGCGCCGGCCCGCGCGATCCGCAGCATCAGCGCCTTGCGCGTGGCCGCTGCCATGCGGTGCTCCGGCGCATCGCGCATGATTTCGGCGCCGTAGCCGTCGGAAAGGATGAAGCCGCACTCTTCGGGAAAGATCTCCGAGGGCACTCCGGGATGGGTGGCGAAAAAGAAGCGGTCGGAGTGCAGCCGGTAGTCAGGCCATTTGCGGTCGACCCTGAAATCCTCGATCGAGGATTTGATCTCGATGATCCAGATGTCGCCCTGCCGGGTCAGCGCGACGAGGTCGGCACGGCGGCCGGTGGCCAGCGACAGTTCGGGCAGCACATGCGCGCCCATCTCCATGAGCAGCCGCTGCACGCCGCGTCGCACCAGCATGGCGCGTTCGGACTGGCGACCGTCGATGAGTGGGTTGATTTGAATGGGGGAGATAATCGGCATGGCGGCACCATGCCAGATTTTGTTCACGGTTTGAACCCCACCGGGGGCGATTGACAGGGCAATCGGGTGAGTTAACGCGTGACAAGGGGTTTGGGAGCTGAATCTGTCGAGAGCATCTGATTCTTTGGAGGATGCACTG
>NZ_JAMYLA010000037.1:0-68759 GCF_040317725.1 Mesorhizobium sp. M1396
CCATGATGGATCGCCCGGGTGGCAAATCCGGGGCTGGTGCGGTTGAGCGACCCCGTGGGAGCATCGGTTTCGGATTGATGGGAGCGGGTCATTCGGCCTCTGAGATCTTTCTTGGTTCCGAAAAGATTGACGGCAAACTGGCTAATGTGAAATATCCAGTTGGCGATGAAAGAGATGGTCCAGTCTTCAAGTGCCGGTTCTGCAGCGCGCTCGCATGCGTTGGGTGCACGCCAGATATACGAGGCCCTTCGCGAGCAAATCCTCGGCGGCGTCTACGAAACCGGCAGTCAGCTGCCATCCTCCCGGGCCCTGGCAAATGATCTCGGCGTTTCGCGAACCACGGTCACGGTCGCCTACGAGCAACTGGCTGCGGAAGGTTTCATCGAAGTCCGTCAAGGCGCACGACCTCGCGTTGCGTCTTCGTTGATCGGCCATGGGACGGGGCGCACTCACGCGCAACGGGTCGGCCCGATCCACCTGTCCGCATATGGCGAGCGGCTGCGCGCGACGTCACCCTGGCCAGATTATCTGCCGACTGGGCTGAAGGTCGATTTCCGCTATGGCGACCTGGCACCGTCGGATTTCCCTTCATTGGTCTGGAAACGCGCGATGAACGAGGCGATGGGGCAGCGCCCGCTGCGTCTTGCCTATGACGATCCTCGCGGCTCGCGCCGGCTTCGCCAGGCGCTTCAGGGCTATCTCTGGCGCGCCCGGACCCTGAGCTGCGACCTCAACCAGATCATAGTTGTGAACGGTTCGCAGCAGGGCCTTGATCTGTGCGCGCGCCTGCTTCTCGATCCCGCCGACCGTTTCGTCATCGAGGATCCGTGCTACAGGATGGCGCGTCAGGTCTTTGCCAGTACGGGAGCCTCACCCATCCCGGTCATCGTCGACGAAGACGGGATGAGGACCGAGTTGCTGGCGGGGATCGGGGCACGACTGGCTTATGTGACGCCATCGCATCAGTTTCCGCTGGGTGGCGTCATGCCGATCGCGCGCCGCCACCAACTCTTGGAATGGGCGCGGCACAACAATGCCTATGTGATCGAGGACGACTACGACAGCGAATATCGCTACGACATCAATCCGGTCCCTCCGCTGCACAGTCTCGAGGACCACGGGGCTGTCATCTACCTCGGCACGATCTCCAAAACGCTCTCGCCGATGCTGCGCATCGGCTACCTCGTCGTCCCGCCCGAATTGCAGGAGGTCTTCGCAACCGCCAAACAATTCGCAGACCGGCATTCGCCGGTCGCTGAACAGGAAGCGCTGGCATCGTTGATCGAGAGCGGCGGCTACGAAAGCCATGTGCGCCGTGTGCGCAGGCTGAACGGCGAGCGTCGGGAAACGTTGTTGGGTGCCTTGCAGCACAGCTTCGGGGATCGCATCACTGTCCAGGGAGCAGATGCGGGACTGCACGTCGCGGTTTGGTTCAATGGCCTGCCACGATCGCGGGAAACGGCCTTGGTCGAATCCGCCCGCGACGCTGGCCTGGGGCTACACCTGATCTCGCCGCTCTACGAACGGCCATCGGACGAAGGCCGCACCGATCGCATCGGACTTGTCATGGGCTATGCCGCCTTGAGCATTCGGCAGATCGGGAAGGGCGTTGAGGTCCTGCGAGAGGTTGTCAAGCAGGTGCAAGACGCGATGCCGGTGCGGAACAACTGAGACGGGACGACCCCCGAAAGCTGGCGCTGAAAACGGTCCGAGGGCCCCCCGTATTCTTTCCAAACAGCCAACTGGACCGGGAAAATGCCATGCAACTGGCGCTGTTGATCAGGCCAGTTTTGCAGCAGGTTTTCACGAGACGAATTTCCGAGAGCGATGATGACCTGGCGAGGAAAGCTGCTTCACGTCCATATCGCGCCTGCCGCCTCCTATGAAATGGAGGAGCTGGCGCAGGCGCAGCTTATTGCCGGCCAAGGCATTGTCGGAGACCGCCACTACCTGGGGATGGGGACCTATTCCGCGCGTCCCGACGTTCGCGAAGTGACGCTGATCGAAGCTGAAGTTCTGGAAGCCATCGCGCAGGGCGAACCCAGGATACCGGGCTTCAAGGCCAAGCTGGCGCCCGAAGATCACCGGCGCAATCTGACGACACGAGGCGCTCCGCTAGGCCATCTTGTCGGCAAACGCTTCCGGGTCGGGGAAACGATCCTCAGGGCCGCCCGGATGAATGTGCCGTGCAAGTATATCGAGGAGTTGCTCGGGCTTCCGGGTCTCTACGAGGGGCTTCTGAATCGCTCCGGCCTGAACTGCACAATCGAGGTCGGGGGCGTGATCCGCCCCGGTGATCTGATCTTGCCCATCGACGAGTGAAACGCCATGGCCTCGCCGCGTATTATCATGAAGCTGACCGTGACCGCCGTCCGCAAGGAGCCGGGCGACGTGCTGGTCATCGACCTGACACACCCACGCAAACCTGTGCTGCCGGCGTTCGAAGCGGGTTCTCACGTCGACGTCCCTCTGCCTGAAGGGAAGGTGCGTCAGTATTCACTTTGCGGCGACCCGACCGAGCTTGGCCGCTACACCATCGCGGTGAAGCGCGAGAATGACGGCCGTGGCGGCTCGGCGTGGATCCACGAAACCATTGCCGTCGGCTCCACACTGCCTGTCTCCGCGCACGCAACCATTTTGCGCTCAAGCCAGGCGAGGGGCCGACTTTGCTGCTGGCAGGGGGGATCGGGATCACCCCGATTCTGGCCATGGCGCGCGCGCTCACCCGGCAGGCCAAGCCCTTCGAGTTGCACTATTTCACCCGCGGCCGGGCGCTCACGCCACTCTTAGAGGTAATCGAGGACGATCTTCCTGGCGATAATGTTCGGTTCCATTTCGACGACGAGCCGGCGACCCGCCAGGACATCGCCGCGCTGCTGGCGAACCGTTCGGCCGAGGCTCAGGTTTACTATTGCGGACCGCCTGGCTTCATGGCGGTTGTGGGGCGCGCGGCCGAACACTGGCCCGAGGGTACTGTTCATTTCGAAACTTTCCAGCCTCCCGAGTTTGATGGCGCGCCACCGGAACCATTCGTCATAGAACTGGGTGAGGGCAGGATGGTCGAGGTTTCGGCGCAGACCACGGCGCTCGAGGCCCTGCGCGCGGCCGGTGTGCCCTTGCTGGCCTCATGCGAGAACGGGGTTTGCGGGAGCTGCGAGTGCGGGATGTTCAGTGGACAGCCAATCCATCGGGATTCCGTCCTGTCCAAGGAGGCACGCGGCCACCGCTTCATCCCCTGCGTGTCGCGCGCGACAGGTGTGTTGAAGCTCGATCTTTGACGACCCGGGATGCTCGGTCCGGCCGCTGATTTTCGGGGAGTTCGATGACGCCGAAACTTGCATATCTGGACGAGATCGAGCGTCAAGACGCTTCGGGTCGAGCATTTCGGCCAGACCGGCCAGATCTCTACCGCCCCACGGCCTCGATGCGAATGCCATCGTGCATGCCGCCCAGGCGGTCAGTGCCGGCCTCCAGATCCGATATCTGAAGGCGCTTCCTTGGCGGTTGCAGGATCAGGGTGCCAGTGTGAGTAGCCGTGCAAGGCGCCATTATCCCGAAGGCCTTCGTGCTGGTAGGTCAAGTTTCCTCGCTGCGTTCGAGCACAGCCATGGAAAATGAAACGGCATGATCGTCGGCAGCCGCATACGAATGCCGGCTGATCGGTGAGGAGCCGCGCAGCTTCGCCGGCTTGCAAGACAATGGTCTCGGAGCCGACAGTGATCTTGAGGCTTCCCTGCAAGACCGAAACAAGTTCGCGAGCGCCGCGGCTGTGGGCGTCCGACCAATGGACATCGCCGGGCGCAATGGTCCAGGACCACATCTCGAACATCGTTCGGCCTGATGTTGATGCCACGAGTTTCGCCTCGCTCCCTTGCGGCGTTTTCCAAAGCGTTGCTGGATTGGTCCGTTTCGATCGGATCGTCTGTGCTGTCTTGCGAAGATTCACTCAACAAGTCCGTGACGGACAAAGAGAACGCGAGAGCCAGTCGACACAGGACTCCGATGCTCGGATTTGCCTTTCCCTGCTCAATGGCCACGACAGTGCCCTTCGATAGGCCCGCGCGCTTTGCAAGTGCATCAAGACTCATATTCTTCAGTCGCCGCAGATGCTGCACTTTGGACGAGAGCGCTGTCGCTATGGCTGCCGCGTCGCCAGGGCCAAGGCATCGGATGATGCGGCGCTGATCGCACATCAGGATTTGACGATCCGCAAGCTACAGCGGGCGCTGCATGGTCAGAGTTCTGAACGTTCCGCCCGCCTGCACGACAGATGGAACTCATCTTCGAGGAACTCGAGAGCACAGCGACGGAAGACGAGGTCCCGGCGAACAGGCCGCGGCCCGGACCACCGAGATGGCCTGGACTCGGCCGAACAGGCCGATGTAAGAGCTGCCGCATGAACGTCCGCGCCTTTGACAAGCCGGCGAGCTTCAAGAAGGAAGCGGCGGCATGTTCTGCATGGCGCAAACCCTACGCGGCGATGGCGCCGCTCCCGTTCAAACCCGTGGGGCTGGGACTGCCATGTTACAGTCCCAGCCGTCTCTTCAGTTCGGCGTTCTCCGCGCGCAGGCGTTCCGCAAGCAGGCTCTTCAACCGCTTGTTTTCTTCCTCCAGCGCCAGAAGATCTTTGAGATCGTCACTCGCCGGCGCGGCAACCGCGGCCTTCTTCTTCCATTGATAGTAGGTCTGCTCCGATGTGCCGGCCTGCTTCACGGCGCTTTTTAGAGTGGCGCCGCCACTGAGCAACTTTTCGATTTGACGGAGCTTTTGAGCGCGCTCCTCTTCGGAGTACATTTTGCGGCCGAGCCGCACTGCACCGACGCTCTTATTGGCCTCGGATGAAGCGCCGTCCTTACGGGCCGACATCAAATCCGCCTTTGTGTTTCGCTGCGGGCGGCCCTTCTTCTTCGTCCCTAGAGCCTCGATCTTCGCAGCGCCTTTCGTAGCGGCGTTTAACGGTTCAGTATGCTCGGTCTCTGTCATGTGATGCTCCACTTTTGCCTGGTCCAAACGTTCAGCATTAAAAGTCACGATATTGGAATCAACAAACTGACGGTTTGACGTGTCCATCTCCTCGAGTTGCCGTGTTGTCTCGGCGAAAGCAGCTGAGAGATCCATGTCGCCCCAAAGGGAATTGTCACGTTTTTGATAGGCGCGCCTTTGCTTGACTTCCACAATAAACGGTCGGGGTTGCCGCCTCATAGTTTCTTCCTTGATTGCATGCCACTTGAACAGGGAAACCACTGCTGAAGAGAGCAGCACCGTGCGGGCGCTTCCCAGTATTGGTACAGAGCTTTACCCAAGGGAGCGATTTTTGCCGAAAACGTTCGATCAGGCTTTTGGCTTCCGATTGCCCGATTTCTGCACCGGCGGTCCTTTTGCAGCTTGCTGGGGTTTTCGCCCTAAGCCCGCCTTTTTTGCCAAAGACGAGCGAGTTGCCGCGTAATTCGGCGCCACCATTGGGTAGTCGGATGGCAGTCCCCATTTCGCACGATAATCGGCAGGCGTCATACCATAGCTCCTAGCCAGGTGACGCTTGAGAGACTTGAACTTCTTGCCGTCTTCCAGCGAGATGATAAAATCCGGCGTGACCGATTTTCTGATCGGAACCGCGGGCTTCAACGGCTCTGCCTCTGGTTGGGATTGGGCACCAGACGGCAACGAGTGCAACGACCGGTATACATGATCAATCACAGAGGGAAGTTCTCCCATAGGAACCGGATTGTTGGATACGTATGCCGAAACAATTTCGGCGGTTAGCTCTACAAACGCGTTGCTCGTTTCACCCTCAGCCAACGTTTTCCCTCCTAGTCAGACAAATCGCACAAATGCCAAGAATAGAGTAGCCCCGCGATGTCTGCAATCGCACCCCATACCGGGCAAATAGCCGGGCGCCCATGACTCCAGTGCACGCAATCGCCACCTCGCGCGTGCTGACCGCCGAACAACGTTGTGGTCCGATCACACGGCTCAGCTGCTGATGGCGTGCGTCTCTGGCGCTTCTGGCCTATACCGAGGCACTCCGCTTCGCGCCAAGGCCAGCCCCGCGGCAGTTTGACAACGCAGCCATCGGCGCGGTAGCACCGTCCAAGGCCAAGAGTCGCAGGGCAGACCGCACCCCCTCGGGCTGCGCGACCCAGACCAACTGACGCCAACCGGCACACACATCGCGCATCGGCACCGTTGATGCGACATCGGCTTTGTTGCGAGCGCGATATCTAACTTTGTTGTGACGCAGCTGGGCGCAAGCGCACCGCTGTCAGCAGGTGAGTGAGCGAAAGAACTACGTGGTGGAGGTGAGAAGTCATGCGTCGAGATTCCCGCCCCTTTACGGCAGCCACACTGATCCCGCTTCAAAATCCGGTCTTTCGTTCGATCTGGACAGCCACGCAGATATCCAGCCTTGGCTGGCTCGTGCAAAGCGTTGCCATAAGCTGGCTCATGGCAACGATTTCGGCCTCCGATCTGATGGTTGCGCTCGTACAGGCGGCATCGACGCTGCCCGCCTTCTTCTTGTCGATTGTTGCTGGAGCGATTGCAGACAGCTTCAGCCGCCGCGGGGTAATGCTTGCCGGCCATTGCCTGATTGCGACGGCATCCGCGGCGCTGGCGCTCTCTGTGGGGCTGGGCTTTGTCAGTCCATGGCTGATCCTGGGACTTAGTTTCCTGGCCGGGTGCGGCTTTGCCTTGAATGATCCAGCCTGGCACGCCTCCGTCGGCGATATTCTGGAAAAGCGCGAGATACCCGCTGCGGTGACGCTGATGTCGGTGGGGTACAACGTCGTTCGAAGCATAGGACCGGCGCTGGGCGGTGTGATTTTGGCGCTGCTGGGCCCCCTTTCAGCTTTTGTCTTCGCGGCGCTGAGCGATCTGGTCCCGTTGAGCGCAGTACTCCGCTCCAAATGGCAAGTTCGCTCTTCGCCTCTTCCGCGCGAGCGGATGACGACGGCCATTCATGATGGCATGCGCTTCACCGCGATTTCCTCGGAGATCAGAGTGGCGATTGTGCGTGCAACCCTGTTCGGGCTGTCCAGCATCTCAATTCTTGCACTGCTCCCCCTCCTGGTTCGCGACCAACTGGCAGGGGGGCCAATCGTTTACGGCATCCTGCTGGCCGGCTTCGGGACAGGCGCCTTGATCGCCGGCATTGGAAATAGCTACTTGAGAAGCATCACGTCCCAAAATCGATTGATCACGCTCGCATCCGTTGCTTGCGCAACGTGCTGCCTTTTGATGGCCCTCACATCGTCGGTGGCTGTGGCAGCGATCGCGCTTGCAATCGGTGGCGCAGGCTGGGTTGTCACCTGGACCGGAACCGACGTGTGTGTGCAGTTGGCAAGCCCAAGGTGGGTCGTTGGTCGCACTCTGTCGATCTACTACGCTTTGACTTACGGCGGCATGGCAGCGGGCAGCTGGATCTGGGGTACTGTCGCGCAGAACTATTCCCTGACCTGGGCTTTGGAAGGTGCTGCAGGCGCACTGCTGCTGGTTGCAGCAGCGGGAAAGCTATTGCCGATACAGCTATGGGAAGAATCGGATCAAGGGGCCTTCGACTTCACGCCGCCAGATCTGGCCCTCGATCTGAAGCCCAGGAGCGGCCCAATTGTGGTCAAGGTGGAGTACTCGATCCCCGAGGAGAACATCGAGGAATTTCTGCGCTGCATGCGCGAAAGGCGGCGCGTTCAGAGCCGTGCCGGTGCGCGGGACTGGACCCTCCAGCGCGACCTTCAGAAGCCCATGCTTTGGACCGAGACGTTCCGCACGCCGACATGGACGGACTATCTTCGCCTAAACCATAGGCTAACGGTGACTGACAGGGAGGTAAGCGAGCGCCTTGCCGCTCTGCAGGTCGATGGTTGTCTCCCTCGTCTGGCACTCTCGATCGAGCGGTCGACGAGACCGGCCCCGGGCAGCCAAATCCAGCCCGTGCCCTTTGTGTCCCGTCCGTAACGCCTCCGCAGTTGGAAGCTGGTCGTCAGTCCTGAGCGGTCCATCACCTTCGCTTTGTTTTGCGAGGAAGCGATGGCGGTGGGATGGACAACTAACATTGAGGGAAGAGCGAATTCGCGTTGCCGCCGGAACGTCCGGATTGACCGCCGACACCGCAAAGGGCGCTCGGCCGGCCGGAGCGAGGTCTAGGCAGCAAGCATTCCCAGTGGGTCGGGCTGTTTGGCTCTCGCATCCAGGAAAAAAGTCGGCGCCGCAAAAACTTGGTTGCCAGTCAAATTTTTGTTCTCTCGACGCTTCACGGATTAGGATTGGATGCTTCGCTGTTGGGCGTGATGGGAGGTAGGCTGGGGATGGCGCTGCCCGAGCGACCCAAAAAACTTCACACGATGCAGGTAAGGCAGGGGACCACGTCGAACGTGTCGGCGGCAGGCTGGCTGGCGTTGCTCACGACTGAGCGGAAAGAAACATGCTGAAAATGACGCGTGCCGAGCTTCATTTGCTGGTTTGGTCGAAACCAATGGTCGAGATCGCAAGACTACACGGCGTCAGGGACCAGCACGTCGCGCAGGCCTGCGAAGCCCATGACATCGTCCGGCCGCGTGCCGGCCATTGGCAAAGAGTACAGCACGGCAAGACGGTGGAAGCCGTCGCGCTCGACAACAAGAACAATTCTCCAGAGGCGATGGTCATTATCGATCCGGCGGTCGGGAGGCCCGGCCGGCTTAAGCGGAGCGTCGACGATGAGGCATCTAAGAGATAACCGGCATGATCCGCTCAAGGGTGGCGCTGGAACTGCCACCCGAAAATGGCATCTTGGCCCAGGAATCGAGCCGCCATCGCGGACTTTGCACGAATGCAGAGCAGGAAGCGTTTCAAGTCCGGACGGCGAAGTGCGGAGCAGGTAAGCTCCGGCCGGTTCAGGAAAGTACGACATAGATGATCACGATCCTTGGGGCGCCTGGAAGACATTTCGCGCGACGCAACGATTCACCTTGCTCCAATCCATTTCATCGTTGATTGTCTGACTTTAGGCGCCGTAATTCGGAGAGCTTAGAGCGTTCGACTAGTTCGATCAGACGTCAAGACGATTTCTGTAGGACTAGGACCGTCGGAATTATGTCTGCGTAATATTCAAAAAACTGTCTATCTGCAAGAGGATGCTTGGGCAATACAAAGAGATACTTTTATCAACGGTCGAAAGTCGCGTAATATCTGTTATGGAACTTGCCGGCAGTTCCAGAAGTGTTGCAATTTAGGCCGCGAGCGTATCTGCGCATCGGCCTCCTTTTTCCGGCGCAAAACTGGTTCGGTCAACGCGTTCGCATCGTTGAATGAGGTGGTTGCGGGCCGCGAAGCGGAGCTCCTCAATAGAGGAGCGTAGCGGCCCGTAATCACCGCCAGGCTGGGGAAATTGCAACGAAGGTATGTTTTTCGTTGCAGTTTGAAGTTACCTTCGAGTCATGCCGTGTTTGAAGCTGCGCCATCCATCGATGCCTCGGGTCGTTGGTCGTGTCCCATCAGGTGGTGTAGCTCGGCGGTAGCGAAGCCGCTCACGAGCGCGCCGTTAGTAGCGCTGTAGCGAGCGAGCGGCGTGTGGGTGGTCATCGGCGCTTTCCGGTAGGGTTTGGTTGTTGACGCCAACCCATTTCGGAAGGACCACCGATGACCGACGACATGATGAACCTGCGCACGCTCGTGGAGAAGACCCCGGATGCCGATCTGCTGCGGGAGGTGATCGGCTTTGCCGCCGAGCGACTGATGGAAATGGAGGTGGGCGCGGCCACCGGCGCCAGCTATGGCGAGAAGAACCCGCTGCGGCTCGCCCAGCGCAATGGCTACCGCGACCGGGACTGGGAGACGCGGGCCGGCACGGTCGAGCTGCGCATCCCGAAGCTCAGGAAGGGAAGCTACTTCCCAGGTTTCCTCGAACCGCGCCGCATGGCCGAGAAGGCGCTAACCGCCGTCATCCAGGAAGCTTATGTGCAAGGCATCTCGACCCGGTCGGTTGACGACCTGGTCAAGGCCATGGGTATGAGCGGCATATCCAAGAGCCAGGTCTCGCGGCTGTGCGAGGAGATCGACGGGAAGGTGAAGGCCTTCCTCGAGCGGCCGATCGAGGGCGATTGGCCATACCTGTGGATCGACGCCACTTACCTGAAGGTCTGCCGCGGTGGGCGGATCGTCTCGGTCGCCGTTATCATCGCCGTCGGCGTCAACGCGGACGGCCGGCGCGAGGTACTGGGCATGGAGATTGGCACCTCGGAGGCCGAGCCGATCTGGACAGAGTTCCTGCGCAAGCTGACACGTCGCGGCCTGCGCGGCGTCAAGCTCGTCGTCTCCGATGCTCACGAAGGCCTCAAGGCGGCCGTCACCAAGGTGCTGTGCGCGACATGGCAGAGGTGCCGCGTCCACTTCATGAGGAACGTGCTGGCCCATGCCGGCAAGAGCGGCCGCAGGGTCGTCTCAGCCTTCATCGCCACCGCTTTCGCCCAGGAAACGCCCGAGGCCGCGTCCGTACAATGGCGCGCCGTCGCCGACCAGATCCGGCCGAAGGTGCCGAAGCTGGCGACAATCATGGAGACGCCGAGCCCGACGTGCTGGCCTACATGACCTTCCCCAAGGAACATCGCGCCAAGCTCCACTCGACGAATCCGATCGAACGTCTCAACGGCGAGATCAAGCGGCGCACCGAGGTCGTCGGAATCTTCCCGAACGACGATGCGGTCGTGCGCCTCGTCGGCGCAATCCTGCTCGAACAGAACGATGAATGGGCAGTGCAGCGGGCCAGATATATGACTCTGGAAACGATCAGCCAGATGAGCGATAATCCCCTGATCAGCCTGCCAGCCGTGGCGCGCTGATCAGCCCGGCCCATGCCGGAGAGCACGGCGACTAATGCCGCCAGCTACACCACGCCGCGGGAGTACGTCATGCCAAGCTGATGATTGCTTGTGGGTGCAAGTCCCATCCGGCCAAAGCCGTAGCAGGCAAGCCGGGACCGAGTCTTGCGGGCGTCGCGGCAACGCGGGGTCTGAAGTGTAGACAGGAGCCATGCGGGGTGCGGGAATGAGCCTCGAAAGGTGGATGTTCGCGGAGGCCGAGTGTGTTCCCTATTCACGAAGGCAATATGAGCATCGTCGCTACGCGAGACGATGCCGCTCCGCCGGGGTCGATGGCCGGATCACGCATGGAAGGTAATCATCGGAACATGAGAGGCCCGACCGGGTCCGCTGGATTGATCTCCAGCGGGGGACAGCAGCAAGGTACTGCCAGAGCTGCCGTCTGAGCTGAGGTCGGGAGTCGGACTGGTTCATAGTACCCGTGAAGCCGTCGAAGGAAACGAGGCGAGTGGAGGGAAGGGACCAGCCTGAGGGGAGCCTGCGCGAGGAGGCCAAGGTCCGGACACAGAGCCGGGTTGCCTTGCCGCTGAACCTCGAGCGGGTGAACGCGGCGGCCAAGCAGGCTGCCCAAACCCGGTTCACGGCCCTGCTGCATCACGTCGACGAAGAAGCCCTTTACCGGGCGTTTCGGCGACAGAAGCGACAGGTGAGTGCTGGGGTCGATGGGATGACCGTGGCGAAATACGAAGAGGGTCTGACGGATAACATCCGTGATCTCTGCGAACGGGTCCACACCGATCGCTACCGGCCACAGCCGGTGCGGCGGGTTGTGATTTTTCATGGAATGAGGACCCTGTTTGAGGGGTGATTTTCGTCCAAACGGGACCCCTTAACGAAGGGGTCATCAAGATGCCTCCGGTTTGGTCGGAGGCATTTGTGTTTTGGATGTTGGTTGTGGAGACGATTGCAAAGATACGCCGGCTGTCGCTGGTGCAGGGAAAGTCGATCAAGGCGACCTGCCGGGAGCTGAAGATCTCCCGGAAGGTGGTGCGCAAGGTTTTGCGTTCCGAGGAGACAGAGTTCCGTTACGAGCGCAAGCATCAGCCTTATCCCCGGATGGGCGCCTGGCGTGACGAGTTGGATCGGCTGCTGTCGGCGAATGCGGCCAAGTCTCAGCGGGAGCGGCTGACACTGATCCGCATCTTTGAGGAGCTTCGCGGCCTCGGCTATGACGGCAGCTACAGTTCGGTGTGGCGGCATGCTCAGAGTTGGGAGGCGAATCGCGGCAGCGCCGCGGCCGAAGCCTACATTCCGTTGAGCTTTGCGCCGGGCGAGGCCTACCAGTTCGACTGGAGCCACGAGATCGTTCTGCTCGACGGCGTGACGGTAACGGTGAAGGTGGCGCACATGCGGCTTTGCCACAGCCGTATGTTCTTCGTGCGGGCCTATCCGCGCGAAACGCAGGAGATGGTGTTCGACGCCCATGACCGGGCGTTCAGCTTCTTCCGCGGCGCCTGCACGCGCGGCATCTACGACAACATGAAGACGGCTGTGGACGCGATCTTCATCGGCAGGGACCGCCGCTACAATCGCCGCTTTGCGCAGATGTGCGGGCATTACCTTGTCGAGCCGGAGGCCTGCACGCCGGCGGCCGGCTGGGAGAAGGGGCAAGTCGAGAACCAGGTCGGGCTGGTGCGCGAGCGCTTCTTCACGCCGAGGCTGCGCTTCAAGACGCTGGAGGATCTCAACGGCTGGCTGGCCGACAAATGCGTTGCCTATGCCAAGGCGCATCGGCATCCCGAGCAGGGCGAGCGCACGGTCTGGGAGGTGTTCGAGGAAGAACGCGCCAGCTTCATTCCCTATGCCGGTCGCTTCGACGGCTTCCACTGCATTCCCGCGTCGGTGTCGAAGACCTGCACGGTGCGCTTCGACAACAACAAATACTCGGTGCTGTCGAGTGCCGTCGGCCGGCCGGTTGAGATCCATGCTTATGCCGACCGGATCATTATCCGCCAGGACGGCGTGGTCGTGGGCGAGCATGCCCGCTGCTTCGGCCGCAACGAGGTCATCTACGATCCCTGGCACTACGTGCCGGTGCTGGCCCGCAAGCCGGGCGGATTGCGCAACGGCGCGCCGTTCCTTGGCTGGGTCCTGCCGTCGGCAATGGAGAAGGTGCGCCGCAAGCTCAAGGCGGTTGATGACGGGGATCGGCAGATGGTGTCGATCCTCACCTGCGTGCTGACCGACGGATTGAGCGCGGTCGAGGCCGCCTGCCAGGAAGCCATCGAGCACGGCGTCTCGTCGTCGGCGGTGATCCTCAACATCCTGGCCCGCAGCCGCGATCCGGCGCCGGGCACGATCCTTTCCATTCCCCAGGCGCTGAAGCTGGCTCACGAGCCGATCGCCGACTGCGCCCGCTATGACAGCCTCAGGAGGACGAACAGCCATGGAACGCACCGAAGTACTGGAACTGATGGGGGCGCTGAAACTCTTCGGGATGCGCGCGGCCTATGACGAGATCATGGGCGTCGCCATTAAGCGGCAGCACGAACCGCCGAAAATCGTCGGCGATCTGTTGCAGGCCGAGATATCGGAGAAGCAGGCCCGCTCCATCAAGTACCAGCTCACCGTCGCCAAGCTTCCGCTGGCCAAGGATATCGAGGACTTCGATTTTGCCGGCACGCCTGTCAACGAGAGCCTGATCCGCGACCTCGCCGCCGGCGCTTTCGTCGCCGATCAGCGCAATGTCGTCCTGGTCGGCGGGACAGGCACCGGCAAGTCGCATCTCGCGATCGCCATTGCCCGTTCTCTCATCCGCAACGGCGCACGCGGGCGCTTCTTCAATGTCGTCGACCTCGTCAACAGGCTCGAGACCGAAACCCGCTCCGGCCGCCAGGGCCGCATTGCCGATCACCTGACCCGGCTCGACTTCGTCGTGCTCGATGAGCTCGGCTATCTGCCCTTCGCTCTGGCCGGCGGGCAATTGCTCTTCCATCTGGTCTCGAAGCTTTACGAACGCACCAGTGTCATCATCACCACCAATCTCGCCTTCGGGGAATGGCCGAGCGTCTTCGGCGACGCCAAGATGACAACCGCGCTGCTCGACCGTCTCACCCATCACTGCGAGATCGCCGAGACTGGCAACGAATCCTGGCGCTTCAAGAGCCGATCTCAAAGCTAAGGCCGAAAGCCAATCAGCCGCGCCCGATCAGGCTGTGCAACCCCGACCAGCTCCGCCTGATCGGGCACTTACCGGCGTGCCCTTCACCGCCCCAAAACCGGGGTCCCTTTTGGGGTCTGACGCACTCTCGATGAAGTTCGGGATCATACGGCACCGATCAGCCTGGCTTGCAGGAGATCGAGCTTTCCGCGTCCATACATCTGCCGTTTCACAAGCTTGAGCTTGGTGATCTGTCCCTCTGTTTGACCGTTGGACCATGGTTCGGTGATCGCGGCGCGGACGGCGGCATGGTCGCGAATGATGCCCTTGGCGAAAGATGCGATGAGGCTTTTGCCGGCGTCGGCGATCCACGGCTCGAGATCATCGGCAAGCTTCTTGCAGATCATGGAATGGAAACCGGCGATCAGATTGCGTGCTTCCACCAGCAGGGGCACGCCCGCCTCGATGGCGGCGATCATGACCGTGTCGGCTTTGCTCAGATGATCACGGGCCGTCGTCATCAGCCGCGCGATCGTTCTGGCTGACGGCACCTTGTGGAGTTGCTGATCGGATGCCTGCTCGGCACGACGCCGTCGCCTTGCCCATTCGCTGACGACGCCCAGGCGTCCCCGAAAGCCTTTTGTCTTCAGCCGCCGCCAGAGCTCGCTTGCATTGTGGCAGCCCGATATCCATTGCCCATCCAGGAACGGCAACCATGCCTCGAGCGAACTCTGCCGGACGCGGAAAATATCGGTTCGCTGGCCACGGATCACTTGGCGTACGAGTTTGCGACTGTGACCGGTGCGGCGCACGATCTCCTTGATGGGGATGCCTTCGCCGGCAAGTTTCATGATTGCCGCGTTTGTCTCCTCACGCCGTAGATAGCCTTCGTATTGCAGCTTCTCTACGTAGGTGAGCAAGTCGGGATTGATCGTCGTAGCGCCGATCGCAGTTCGGATTGTCCGCATCGACTTGCGAACGGCGTCGAGGAAAGCCGCGCTCGCATTCTCCATGAGATGCCAGCGGTCGGGGACCTGAACCGCATTCGGCAATGCCTTGGCGGTGGCTTCGCCGTAGCCGCCGCCGCGGTCGCGCGAGACGGTTTCGATCTCAGGGTGATCGGCAAGCCAAGCCTCGACGGTGGCAACTTCTCGGTCGGGCAACAACGTCACGATCCGCCGTCGCTCCAGATCGCAGACGATCGTGCCGTAGCGATGGTTACGGCGATAGGCCCAGTCGTCAATGCCGACAATCTTGATAGGGTCTGTTCGTAAACAGGCCCGTCGCCGCACTACCCGCAGCAATGTGTCATTGCTGACCGGAACCATCAGCCGCTTTGCAAAACTAGCCGCCGGCCGGCCGCCGAGCGCCAGTCCAAGATGATGAACGATACACTCCAATCGCGAGGTCAGGCGCGATCGCTCGGTGACAACACTGTCGTCAAAGCGCTCGGCGAAGATTCGTCGTCGGCACAACGTTGCATCGCAGACGAAGCGCCGCGCGACGAGGCGGAGCTCTACCTTCGTCCCGGTACAGGGAAGATCGGACATGCGTCGAACATAGCGGCTGTGGACCCGGCTCGACACTCTGCGGCAAAGAGGGCAAGGCCGCGCCGGCGTCCCTGACCGCGCGGTAATGACGATCACTCCTTCGTTCTCAGCGATGGCCTCGACGACCAATCCCGCCGGGATCAAGGACGACAAACGCAAATTTCTTACCATGGTGCTGATTCCCCTCAGAAAACAGCACCACGCCGCCATGCAAAATCATCAAATGTGAGTCAGACCCCCTTTTGCGCGAAAAAGCAGGGTCCCGATTCCGTGGTCATTGACAGTCTGAGAAGCGCGGGTAGCTATTATCCCGCGCTTCTCAGGGGCTCACTTTCACGGCGATCCCGTTGGCACAAAAAGTCCGCGTTTGTACACCTGCAGTCCCACGCTTGTGGTGAGCCGCCGGACGTTCGGGTTATCCTCCAATAGCCGTTGCGTTAGTTCGTCGTACGCCTCGATGTCAGGCGCTATCACAGTAAGAATGACATCGGCCGCGCCTGTAACGTAGATAGCCTGCTGGATTGCCTCTTCTCGTTCCAGCCATTGTTTGAGCCGCACGAGAAGCTCTTTGCGCTCACGTTCGACTTCGAGTGCCGCCACGAACGTAAGGGGAAAGCCCAGCTTTTTTGCGTCTACGACCGCGACTTGTCTCTCAATGACACCCTCAGTCCTCATCCTCCGTACCCGACGTTGCACAGAAGATGCCGACAGCCCGGTCTCGAACGCGATTTGCTCGACAGGTCTTAGGCAGTCCCGCTGAATTATGTTCAGGATTTGGCGGTCTTCCTTGTCTAGCTTGCTGCTATTTTCTCGAGCCATCGTCTTCCCCTCACTGCTTGCCGAGAACGACGGCGTGTAACATTTATCGGCGACGTAAGCCCGATGATAGTGGGAGATCAGCGTTGTCGCGGCCGCCTATTACTGCTCTTCGTTCAAGCGAAGGATCGAGCATACATTCTCTGCAGCACCCATAAAGCCTTGTCCCAAATCTCTATTGAGACGCTACGATTGGCTCAGCAAAGAATTGCGCTGGGAAGTCAGGCAAAGCGCGGTCGTACCTCCCTTGAGGCATGCCTAGCCGCAACCCTACGACCCAAGGTCACAGTGTTGCGTCGTTGTTGTGGACATGTCGATGGACGACGGCCGCATGTCTGGTATCCACATCGAGACTGCCATGACGCCACGCCGGAAGGCCATGGCAGGACTATCTTGCAACGGGCGGCGTGCTTCGCGACAATCCCTGACGTGATAAAGCGGACATAAGCGACCAACACCGTCCTTTCCGGCGGCCAGCCCAACACCACATCCTGGCCTTCGGCCAACCTCTCGATGCCAGTGTTCTGCACATACCTTCAACGTCTGGCCGGCGCGCTCGACGAAGTACGTGCTTTTATTGCCGGCGAAGATGCGCTTGGAAACCTGGCCCTTCAGCATGTTGGCATTGGCCGCATCCGGGACATCGGCGTCGGTGGCAATCCGAATGCGCTCCGGCCTAACGGCAGAGCTCGCCTTGGCCCCTGCGGCAAGCGTCGGGCCCACGCCGGCAGTTATCGCCGTGCCATCGGGCAGCCTGATGCCATTGCCCGTCGGGTGACGCGAAAGATGTTGGCTTCACCAAGGAAGGTGACAGCGGACTCGCTTTTCCGCCGGTCGTAGATTTCCTCCGGCGGCCTTCCTGCACCAACCGGCCGTCGCGCAAGATGCCTAAGCGGTCGCTCATCGTCAGCGCTTCCTCTTGGTCGGGGGTGACGAAGATGGTGATGATGCCGATCTCGCGCTGGATGCGCTTGAGCGCGATCTGCATGTCGACACGCAGCGGCCTTGTCCAGCGCGTCCAATGGCTTATCGAGCAACAGAACACGCGGCTTGGTGACGATCGCACGGGCGAGAGCCACACGCTGCCGCCGGCCGGATGATGACGATTTAATCGAACTTGTTGGCTACCTTAGAGCGCGCTTCGCCCCTGGTGAGCCTGCGTGGGATGCCATACCAGACGCGCTCGATACCATCCGCTCGGTTCAGCATTGATCCAAGATGTCGCACTGCACTTAAATGTGAGATTGCGCCCACCTCGCCAAACCGCTGCACCTAATCATGAGATTCAATGCCCCCTGAGTCTCAATTCACCTGCAGCGGTTGAGAGTTTCTCGAAACCGAGATGCCGGCGTCGATTACAGCGAACCGCGTATAGTGGGCTCCAAGCGTTTGGCGCTTGAGTTCGGAGGCTAACGCCGGACCTGCCTGATAGACGATTGAGACGCCTGCGAGGAGCGCCATGCGAAGCCCAATAGGCAAGATCGGTCTTGCAATCGTAGGTCTTGGGAGTCCCTGTTCGGCTACAAGTTCATCGAAACTCGGAACGACGGCGCCAAGGACGGTGCAGTGGCCAATCGATGCCTGATGACGGGATGGCTTCGGGCATCGTCTGATGAGGAGTAAACGGACTATGTCGATTGGCGACACCCTACCGACCAATGGTACCGTTAGCGACCGATCGATGAGGCGCTCCCCGTGGACGGCATTTACCCAAAGATCCTCGAACGGCGATGACGTGCTTGTGAGGGCAGATGCCCCCACCCTCGTCTCTTGCAGCCGTTGTCTACAAACGGGACAAGTTATCCGCCAACCCTCGATCCAGCTTCTTTGTACCGCAGTGGCGGCTCCTCGCGATCTGTTTTGCTCACAGCAGTGGATGCAGCATTGAATGGCACGTGGCGCGACGAACCGCGCTGCAGATTTCGGGTACCCGGACGTGGTCATTGCCAAGATTGTCGAAGCTTGGGTTCGAAACAGCCTCGCAATGTGAACGGCGACGGTTGGCCCCACGTTTGTATCGGTTTGCCGCAATGATGTTGCCTCCGGAACGGCATGGCGAAGCATCGTGAACGGTGCGACGCCATAGAAATCGCCATGGCGCGTCGCCTGTGGTGCTCCAAGTGTAGCGAGGATCTCGGCATATAAACGGCGCTCACCTGGCTTGCCGGTCATCTCGATTGCCAGAACCGGCATAGCCTGAACGCCGGTCGTCGGATCAAAATAGGAGGGGTTATTGTCGCAGAATTTTTCCATGATCATCGTCTTGCCCATGCCACTGTCGCCGTAGATGGCGACTGAGGGCATGCGCGTGCCGCGCGGATGGCCGACCAGCAGGTTGAGACGATCGAGTGCCTGCTTGGCGCGCGGATAAAATATCCATCGGCGAGCCTGAATCGCGCGAACTCGGACAATATCGGGCTCGCCGAGGAGCTCTTTGGCCGCCTGCGTCAGATGGATGTTATCCGTGCTCAAAGGGGCTCAATCCAGATCTTCGACGGAGGGAACAGGTTTGCTTGAATCGACGCCCCGAAGCGAGCCCACTTCATCGTCATCCACATTCGTTTTCGCAAGCCGCTGGCGCCCTTGTGTCTTGTGTTTCGCCTGCTCGATCAGTTCTCGCTGTGAGAGCGCAGTGCGAATAAGCACGTGCATCTCAATTTCGCGTTTGCCCTGAGCGTTGAGTTTGCGCCGGGCAGCCTGCGCCTCCCAGAGCGTAATCGGCGCGAGTGTCACATCGGCTAGCGAGCCTCAACAAAGCTGCCTGAGGGACGCTTAACAAAGACGCGCGACAAATCGCGGGGGTCGTATTTCACAATCAGGCGGGCCCTGGTTCGCCCAATGTCCGCGGCCAGAGCAGGCGACCAGTAGCGGATGTTAAAAAGATGGATGCCTGTCGGGCGCAATGTTCGCTCTGCCTCCGGCAGGAAGGAAATCCAGAACTGCATACGATCGTTCGGCAGGCGCAACACCAACTCGCTCTCCTGCTGTCGCCAGACCGCAATCGGTGGCCGACGGAGTGCGCCATGGATAGCATGATGGTATTGCCCAACGATCTCGAGTGCGATGTAGCGCTCAAGCTCTCGAAGCGTCAGTGTCGCATGGCGTTTGGCATCATACTCGCGCCGTTCCTCGATGTTGCTTGAGGTCGATCCTGGCAGCAGGTGAACCGCGCCCATCTGCGTTCCGATCAACCGTTCGATGTGGCCGCCGAAATGGGGCGTTCCCGGCGGACGCCAATCAATCTTTATGCCGTTGTCCCGGCAAGCACGTTCGAATGCATGACTTCGAAAGTCCGCGCCGTTGTCAACATGTATCGTTCCCGGCAAACCGGCCACGGGCCACGCTTCATGGATACCCCTCTCCTGCAACCATTGGGTTTTGTCGAATACCGAGTGTAGTATGCCCAGGCTTGTCGATAATCGCGACGGCGCCTCCATGGTCAGGTAGAGGCCCGTCACCATCCGAGAAAAGATGTCCAACGCCAGTGTCAGCCAGGGCCGTCCAAGCGGCAGACGCGTTTCTTCGTTGACAACGAATACGTCAACTTTGGTATGATCGATTTGCACAAGTTCAAGCGGCCGCGCCGCCGATAGGGCACCTGGCGTGGCTGTTGTAGCTTTGACGACCTCGATCTCGCCGCGCTTACGCCCCCTCACCTGTAGATCGATCCCTTCAACCCGCGATTTGATAGTGCGCCAGTTTGGCGGAGCAAGGCCGGCTGCTGCGCAGGCTATTTGGACCCGCCGAACCAACTGCGCGAAAGAAGGGCGTGTCGGCTTGAGATAAAAGCTTTCAATCGTTCGTCGCACGAGGGCTTCTCGATCTTTGTCGAGGGCGCGATGTCCCTGGCGCCGACCGCGCTTGCGGTCCATCAGTGAACTTACAGTGCCACCTGCTCGAAACAGCTTGATCATCCTGTAGAGAGTGGCCCGGCTGAGGTCCAGTTCCCAAGCCAGATCCGCTACAGCCTGACCGCTCAGACCTTTTGGATACCGCTCCACGAGTTTGCGGATTGCGTCTTCGCGGCGGCAAGCCTCGTTCCAACGCGCTCGCTCCCCATGATCATTGCTGTCGTCGCCCATGCTGCCTGCGAACAATTCAAACTAACGTTAGACCGTCAGAATCTCACATTAACTGCAGCGAGCCAAGCGCGAATCTCAAATTAAACGCAAATTCTCAATTTAAGTACAAGGCTAAGGGCTTGCGATCATTAGGCGAGCAGTCTCACCTTTAAATACAGCGCGACAATGGGACCAGAGCACGAAACACAGGACTCTCACTCAAACCGGAGGAGATCAGGGTCTCAGGTCAAAAACTGTCCGGGAATTAGCGGAATCACTGTCCCGCAATTACTGAAATCGCTGTCCGCGAATTAGCGGAATGGATGCCGCGAATTTCTGAAACACGCAAACCGCGAGCGTCGCATCGTCCGTCTCCTTGATCGACGGACTCTATCCAAACCTGGAGGAAGTTCAGGGTTCTCAGGTCACATATGACCCTCGCGGGCGACGGATGGGTAGAGTTCGCAATCTCCGCGGAACCGATCGCATCACCTGTGGCGCACTAATAGCAGCCGGGTACCAAAGCCACGTTGAGTTGCCTCGATATCACTCATTGCGAACTATCCGCCCAACAGAACTTTATACAACTCCGCGTCAGGCAACTGCGCCAATCGTCAACTTGCATAGGTCCGTAATGTCGTAGATTGGAAGCTTTGTGCTACGGCGTAGAGCACCAGTGACGACCGGAAACCCAGTGCACTCAAAGAGTAGCGCTCCGATCTCAGGATGCTCAGCGCGGAGTCGAGTGATGCAAGCCGCTACCTCCCGCTCGATCTGATCGAGACTGACTCGGACTAACGGGCGCGCAACCGCGTTACGCACGTACTCACCGCCTTCGATCCCGCCTACAACGACTCTTGCTCGATGTGCAGGATTGTCGATACCGAACAGGTCTTCACTGCAGTGCTTTGAGTCAGCCGTTATGACGGCAAGCTTTTGGGCAGGCGCCAGTTGTTGCAACAATGCCGGAATAAAGAGGAGGCTTGACATCGCCACGGGCACGTTCACTGCCGCGGACACTGCCGCCTGATGCCTGATCAAAAAACCACAGTCCCCCACAATCAAGCCAGCGCCGCGTTCGACCAATCGCCGGGCTGCTCGAACACAAGCTTCCTCTAGCGAGGGATCCCCGGCGATCACTACCTCCGCAAATGCACCTTCAACGATCTCAGTAAGAATTGGTCGGCCGAAGGTGGCCGGGTTCAGGAGGGAGTGGTCCCTAGGAGCGTGTAAGCAACCACTAAGTGCCTGCCCTTCGTCAAGCTCGAGAATTCCAATAGCGGTAAGTGTTTGCAATGTCATGACTTAATTGTCCAACCTATTTGGCGAATAGCTTGCGCGGCGTCATCGTCAAAGGCTCATGGCCTTGTTCGGTCACAGCAAAGCTCTGCGTAATTGTAACGCCGGCATCGTCGAGCCACAGGCCGGTCATCAGGTGAAATACCATACCTGGTTGAAGAACCGTTCTGTCGTCCTTTCGGATACTGGCTGTACGCTCTCCGCCCGATGGAGGAAATCCGATGCCCGTAGGATACCCGATTCTGCCTTCCCTTTCGATTCCATGGCGAGCGAGGGCTTCATGAAATGCGATGAACACCTCTGAACAGGTTCGCCCGGGTCGAACACTTTCAAGGCAGACGTTCAGGCCCTCTACGGCGATTTTTGACAGGTCTATAAATGCGGCTGAGGGCGTGCCAACAACAATCGTGCGGGCGAGGAAGACCGTGTAGCGGTGTCGGCATCCTGACAGCTCAAGATTAATCACGGTCGAATTCTGCACCGGCTGATCTGTCCAAACGGCATGCGGAGCAACAGAGCGCTCACCTATGCACAGAACTGGAGGGTAGCAAGGATAGTCACCTCCGAACTCAGGTGTGCCAGATATTTGTTGCTGATAGACAGCGGCAGCGATATCGCACTCGCGCACACCCACCTCAACCATATCATTCACACGCCGCATTGTCGCATCGGCGATCTGGCCAGCTTGACGCATGATCGCCAGTTCGGCCGGACTCTTGACGAGCCTGATCCACCCAACGAGCAGATCGGCATCCACAAACTCGGCGAGCGGGAGCGCCCGGACAAGATCTGCGTGTGCGCGAGCGGAGTAGTAGTATCCGCCCATCTCTACGCCGACGCGGGCCTTTTCGCCGCCAATTTCCTTAACAATGTCGGCCATAATGTCGTACGCCGAAAGCACGGGAGAATGCACATGCGACTCGGGATACGCTCTAATGTTGTCATCGGCAAGGTAGGTGGTCATTATCGCGGAGATTCGGTCCATCAATCGACCCACCCAAATAGGTTCCTTGCGGTCGAGCGCCACAATCACCATTTGCGGAGTATAGTATGAATCTGAATTGTAGCCCGTGAGATAATTCTGGTTCGGCGGTTCTGATAAAAGTAGGACATCGATCCCCCGTTTTGCCATTTCCTGTTTGACAGCCGCCAGACGAGCCTGGAACTCAGCAACCGTGAAATGCAGTTCTTTCATCATGTCGATCTTCCGTTAAATGTTATTGGTAAAGCGGCGCAATTGATTGAGGCTAACACCAACTGCACTAAGGGCGCTCTTTGTTGTCCGTTGTGGCTATCAATCGAAACCCATCGACGCTGAGCTCACCGACTTGCTCTAGCAACCTTGGCCATGCAGAAAGGCCTTCCGCCAACGAGGCCAACCGGAAGAATTCGTTGGGCGCATGGATATCCTCGTCCGGAAGGGCAAAGCCGAACATCAGCGTTTGAACCCCGAGCAACTCTTGAAAGATCACGGTGATGGGGATGGTCGCGCCTAGTCGCACGAGTACCGGCTCTTGTCCGGTCGCCTCAAACAAGACTCTCTTAGCGGCAAGCACGAGGGGGTGCCCAGTGGGCAGGTCGAAGGCGCGGCACCCAGTTCCCGGGTCATCGATCGAGAGTTCAACATCCGGGGGGCAAACAGCACGCAGATGAGCCTTAAGCGCGTTTAAAACTTCATCGGGGTTTTGTCCCGGCACGGTTCTCAACGACAGTTTGGCGTGGGCTGTACTTGGGATCACTGTTTTGTAGCCGACCCCGGTGTGACCTCCCCACATCCCGTTTACGTCCAAGGCCGGTCGAAGCGTTAGCTGTTCACGCATCGAAAGGCCCTGTTCCCCGTGGGCGCGCGCGCCAACACCCTTGACGAAAGCGGCCTCGTCGAAGAGAAATCTGGCCGTCTCCGCTCGGGCGTTCACAGAAACAGGCGGGAGGGCCGCCAGCAATCCCGGGATCGCGATCGCGCCATCCTCGTCATGTAACGAAGCGATTACCCTCGCCATCTCATGTGCGGCGTTCCGGATCGCGCCGCCGTACCGACCAGAATGAACGTCCTTATCGGCCGTTCGAAGCGAGATCTCAAACTCTACAATTCCGCGCGCGCCGACATTAATCGTCGGGATTTCGGAATGCGCTCGCGAGCCATCAGCGGATATCATTCCATCAGCCTGCAGCAAGTCGCCGTACCGTTCCACAATCGCCCGCAAACTTGGACTATTGGTTTCCTCTTCTCCCTCCAAAAATACTTTGATGTTCACGGGGCAGACGCCCCGGATTTTCAGAAAGGCAGCGATGGTTTCGAGCGCGATGACAGTCGAGCCCTTTACGTCCGATGCGCCGCGCGCGTAGAGCCGTCCCTCGCGGACGGTTGGTTCGAAAGGTGGAGTTACCCAAGCGTCTAGCGGGTCGGGGGGCTGAACATCATAATGTCCATAGATAAGCAAGGTAGGTTTTCCCAGCGCACCGTTCCAAGCTCCGTAAACGGCTGGGTGACCACCGCCATCGAGAAGCTGGACATCGCTGAGGCCAATGCGCTCGAGCCAGTTCACAAGAAACGTTTGCGCGTCGCGCATCCCTCCTATGAACGCCGGGTCCGTGCTTACACTTGGTATCCGTAAGAAGTCGCAAAGGTTATCCACAATCTCGCCCTGCCGGCCGAGCAGGTCATGAACGACTGCATCTATATGCATTGTAGTCTCCACGTACTGTCACGCAGCAAACGCAATTTGCCACAACGATACTCATTTCTAATGTCAATCTTAAGCGCAGCCAATAACCAATACTCAGGTGAACCACAAACTATCAGTGTTTCAAGATCTGGCTGAGGAACAGTTTGGTTCTTGGGTGCTGAGGGTTGGTGAAGAAGTCGTTTGGGGCGCCCACTTCGACGATTAGGCCGGCGTCCATGAAGATGACGCGGTCGGCAACGGATCGTGCGAAGCCCATCTCGTGGGTGACGCAAACCATTGTCATGCCGTCGCGCGCGAGACTGGTCATGGTTTCGAGCACTTCCGACACCATTTCCGGATCGAGCGAAGAGGTGGGTTCATCGAAGAGCATGACGGCAGGCTCCATGCAGAGGGAACGGGCAATTGCGACGCGCTGCTGCTGTCCTCCGGAGAGCTGACCCGGATATTTGTTCGCCTGCTCCGGTATGCGCACGCGCTCGAGGAATTTGAGCGCGAGCCTCTTTGCCTCGGTCTCTGGCACGCCCTTGATCCACATCGGAGCGGCCATGCAGTTCATCAGCACGGTCATGTGCGGGAAGAGATTGAAATGCTGGAACACCATGCCGACATTCTTGCGAACTGCAGCCAGGTCGCGCATCTTGCCGTGCAACCTGATCCCGTTAACGGTGATCTCGCCCTCCTGGTGTGCCTCAAGCCGGTTGAAGCAGCGGATCAGCGTCGACTTTCCCGATCCGGAGGGGCCGCAGATAACGACGCGTTCACCCTTTCGGACAGTGAGGCTGACGTCCGTCAATGCCCTGAAGCCGCCATACCACTTTGAGACGTTCCTGGCTTCGATGACTCTGTCGTTCAATTTGGCCTGCCTCCGGCTCGATGATTTTCTATCAGGACTTGACCCTGGAAGCAGCCCATCGAGGGGCGCTTTTAGAGAGCTTTGCCTGCCGCGCTCTACTTGGTGTATGCTGTCGACGGTCATCGTACCTTGCTCCTGGCAAAATAACGCTCAATCTTGGATTGGATCAACTCGAGGCAGACGGACAGTATCCAATAGATAATTGCCGCCGCTACCAGCATCTCCATGTGATGGAAGGTTGCTTGGCCAAGTGTGCGAGCAAGGAATGTCAATTCCCACACGCCGAGAACCGAGACCAGCGAGCTATCCTTCAGCATCCCGATGAAAGTGTTTCCCATAGGCGGGATGATCACAGGAAGCGCCTGGGGCATGATGATCTTGCGCATCGTAAGCCCAAAGCCAAACCCTAACGATCGCGATGCTTCCCATTGGCCGCGGTCGATGCTTTGGATTCCGGCGCGGAAGATTTCCGTCATGTATGCGCCAACGCACAGCGAAAGCGCTAAAATGCCTGATGGCACGGCATTCATTATAATGCCCAACTGCGGTAGCCCGAGATAGATTAGGTAAATCTGCATCAGAAGAGGCAGACCGCGAAAAAACGAGGTGTAAAAGGTGGCGATCCCGTAGGCAAAACCATTGCTTGACAGTTTCGCTATGGCAGCAATTATTCCGATGGTCGACGCAAAGACGAGCGAAATGGCTGAAATATAGAGAGTGGTCACAACTCCTTGCGTGATAAGGAATGGAAGATTCTGCAAAATAAAAGGCAGACTCAAGTTAAAAACAGCGAAGAAGGCGAGAAACAGAAGCAGCAGCTCTGCCCATACGATGGCGATTTGCACTTTCAGATGAGCAAAGCCGATCAGTGCAATGTTCAGACAGAAAATCATCGCGATCACAAACGCGATCGCGAAACGGCCGTAAAGGCCGCTCTCCAGCGGATCGCCGATGACTGGCCGCATAAGCTCGCCCATGGTCGTGCCAGTGAGGTTGACCATAAAACAAATCGAAAGCACGACTACAAAGACCGAGGCGATGAACAACGGCTTGTGGACGAGCACCTCTGATTCAACTGTATCCGCATAGAGCATCGACAACCCTTTCGAAAAGAAAGCGGTCCGGGCAAGGCCCGGACCGCTCCAGCTTCGCGACCTTTACTTGGCGGAGCGATCCACCCCGAACCACTTAATCGACAGCTTGGAGAGCGAGCCATCGTCCTTCATGCCCTGGACAATGGCGGCAATCTTGTCGCTAAATTCCTTGTCGCCCGGTGCAATTGCAATAGCTGCCGGCGTGTCAAATGCGACGCCGATCTCCTTAAGTGGGTAACCAGCCTTGATCGCATCCTGCACAAGCGAACCGTCACCAAGGACTGCATCAAGACGAACACCATCGCCGAGCCGAAGATCATCGAACGCCACATTGCTGCTCGCATAGGTCTTCACCTCCCCCGCCTTGAATTGGTATTCAACTGGCCTAGCGCCGATCCAATCCGCAGCCAGTTTGTGATTGGCATATTGCTCCGCCGCTGTGCCTGAACCAACGCCGACCACCTTGCCTTCCAGTTCGGAAAGCTTGGTTACTTTGCTATCCTTGTGAACGGCGCCCAGCACCTCATCGTTAATGTAAACGGCCGGGAAATCAAATTTTTCAGCTCGGGCTTTGGTCGGGGTCATCCACGTGGTCATGTCCCAGCGGCCCTCCCACTTGCCTGCCGCAACCACGTCCCAGCTGGGCGTCACGAATTTTGCTTGCACCCCCAAGCCCTTCGCAATGCTCTTCACCACCTCGATGTCGTATCCATCGAGTTCGTGCTTGTCATTCAAGAACGCCATCTTCCCCCAGTCAGTCCCGACCGCCGCGGTCAGTGTCTTGGTTTGGAGTACTTTATCGAGTACGGCCCCAGCATTGGCCGTAGCCGGAAGAGCCACGGAGGCAACTGCGAGCGAGGCGGTCGCCGCTATAGTCGTTATCAGCTTGTTCATTTGACGTTCCCCTATGTTGTTGGGCCTGGTCTGGCGCGGGCCCATTCCCGCACCCGAAAAGTGGATATGAAGACCAGTCTGATTCACAGCAAAGTGTACCTCATCGTGACCTGATATGCAACATATGTTTTCCATATGACGTATGTGGCGCAAATGGATCATACCGATATGTCTTGACGGGATGGAAGGTGCTACGGGGGGCAAGGCATTATGCGGCGAAAAGATCCGCTTCAAATACGAGGTAATAACTCTCCTATCCGTCGAACCGAGCGAGACGACGGGCTGAACTACGAGTTGCGTCATCTTCAACGTCTGTCGCAGTGCTTGTGGCCTTCGCTTGGTTGGCGCAGGCTATCTCGATCCATCAACGCTGTAGTCAAGTGCGGCATCCAGGGCATCGC
Organism: Mesorhizobium sp. M1396; assembly: GCF_040317725.1. Lineage (NCBI taxonomy): Bacteria > Pseudomonadati > Pseudomonadota > Alphaproteobacteria > Hyphomicrobiales > Phyllobacteriaceae > Mesorhizobium > Mesorhizobium sp. M1396. The sequence continues at coordinate 27,606 of NZ_JAMYLA010000037.1, forward strand.
CGAGACGTTCCACAATCGTATGGATCTGGCCTGCATTCGCGATGAATGGGGGCGCCAGAAGGATATGGTCATGTTGTTCAGATGGGGGAATTGCTCAACCGTCAGCTTCGAGAGCGCTTCCACAATCATCAACATGTCGGCGATATCCGCGGGCGCGGCTTTTTCCGTGGCATAGAAATCGTTGCTGATCGTGGGCACAAATCCGCCGTTAGACCCTTCGCGTAAGGTTCACGCAGCCGTGAAACGAGAGGCCATGGCCCGTGGACTGATGGTGTATCCGATGGGCGGTACGATTGATGGCGTGCAAGGTGATTGTCGAGAAGCTGATGCTCTCGGATCACGTCCTGCACGGCAAGAGCGGCCGCCGCAGCCGTCGGCTGCCCCATGTAGGTGTGGCCATGCTGGAAAAAGCCTGATCCGGCAGCGAAGGCGCATAGATACGGTGTCCGAACAGCACGGCACCGATCGACTGATAGCCTCCACCCAGCCCCTTAGCAATTGCGACAATATCCGGCACTATGCCTTCCTGTTCAAAGGCATGAAGAGACCCAGTCCGACCCATGCCGCACATGACCTCGTCCAGGATCAACAGAACGCCGTAGCGGTCACAAATCTCCCGGATTTTTTTAAAATAGCCCTCTACCGGCGGGACTGCCCCGGCCGTCGCGCCGACGACCGTTTCCGCGACAAACGCAATCACTTCAAGTCCGAGCTCGAGAAGTTTTGCCTCGAGTTCGTTGGCGACGCGCTCTCCGTACTGATACTCGCTTTCAGCGGCCAAGCGACCACGATAGGCATAGCTCGGCGTAATGTGGTGGGTTTCGATAAGCAGCTGTTTGAACTGGCTCGGCGCCGTTCATTGCCACCGGTCGCCAGCGCTCCCAGTGTATTGCCATGGCAGCTTTGGCGGCGGGCGATGATGTGCCGGCGCCGACCTTCTCCCCTCTCTACGAAGTACTGGCGCGCCATTTTCAGTGCCGCCTCCACAGCCTCTGATCTCCCGCTGACGAGATAGACCAAGTCGATGCATCCGGCGAATCGGCGACGAGGCGATCCGCCAGCCGTTCGGCGATTTCCGAGGTGAAGAACCCCGTATGAGCGTAGGCGAGCTTGTCGAGTTGGGCGTGCAACACCGCCAGCACCTCCGGATGACCATGACGCAGGCATGACACCGCGTCACCACCGGACGCGTCGATATATGTGCCATCGGCGTCGAACAACTCGATTCCACGCCCGCCGATAGCCACCGGCAGGGAGGCGTCAGTCGAGCGGTGCAAAATTCTGCTCATAATAGTCTCGTGTCTGAGTGTATGGCCGGAAGCCAGACGGCCCTGCAAAAACCAAGGCCTAGCCCAACGCTGTTGGTGTCAGTAGCAAAATCGAGGCAGGTTGCAACGTATGGTTCACTCTCGATTTACATGCTCCAAGCGGATCGTAGATTGCCGATGAAGCCATTTGACAAGGGAAGTCACCGCCCTTGAAATTGAGCGGGGCGCTTCTCAAGGAAGGCTTCCACCGCTTCAACATGGTCCTGTGTGTTGTGGCAAATGCCCTGAAATACCGCGCAGAGATCGAGGAAATCGGGGAGGTCCAATCGCCGCGCTGCCTTCAGCAGCCGTTTTGCGAGTCGAAGTGCCTGGGGAGGTTTTCCTGCAATGTTTGCAGCAAGCTGCAGCGCTCGCGACTGCAATTCGGACGCTGCCGCGATCTCAATCACGATTCCTAGTCGTAGAGCCTCCTCAGCGCGCACCAGACGCCCGGTGAAGATCAGCTCCGCCGCCCTTTGGGGGCCGAGCAGATCCTGCAGGAACCAGGCACCGCCATCTCCCGGTACGATGCCAAGATTGATGAACGTGGAGCCGAATTCCGCGTGCTCTGCTGCAATACGGATGTCGCACATGGTCGCCAGATCGAAACCAGCACCGATTGCCGCGCCGTTGACCGCAGAAATGACGGGTACCTCCAGCCGATGCATGGCAAGCGCAATTCGTTGGATGCCACTGCGATAGCGTTCCTGCACCTCAAACACATCGCCGGCGAAGCTTCCTCTACGGTCCCGCATGTCCTTGACGTTGCCGCCGGCGGAAAACGCCTTGCCAGCCCCCGTTATGACCAGAACCGAGACGGCCGCACCGCCATTGATCCAGTCAACCGTCCGCACGATGTCGTCTATCAGACCCGTCCCGGTCAGTTCGTTGCGGACGTCGTCGCGGTCAAGCACGAGCATGGCGACGCGGTCGCTAACCTCGAGTTTCGAGTCGATGAGCTTCGGCAGATCGGTCATGCCTCGATGCCTTCCTTCAGTAACGACCGCGCTCCGGAGGACTCGGTGAGAAGGATGCGGACATCGAGGACGGCCAGACCCTCGGGATAGGCAAGGACGGGATTGAGGTCGAGCTCGTCGATATCAGGGAACGCGTCAACGAAATCCGAAATACTCACCATCAAGTCTGCAAGCGCGTCTCGATCAACCGGCGCTCCCCCGCGAACGCCATCGAGAATCGCTTGCGTCTTGATTTCGTCCAGCATCGTAAAGGCATCGTTTCGTGAGATCGGAAGTGCACGGAACACCACATCCCTAAGAACTTCGACAAGGACTCCGCCCAGTCCGAACATCACGATGGGACCGTATGTGGCATCTCGCACGACGCCGACGATGACCTCGACGCCCCCCTTGGCTGCCATCGGAGTGACGAGGACGCCTGCAATGTTTGGATTGGTTACCGCAGCCTTGGCATTGGCGACGATCTCAAGAAAGCCACTGCGCACCGATGCGACGTCGAGGACGTTGAGATGGACGCCGCCCGCCTCCGTCTTGTGCAGGATGTCGCGACATACGATTTTCATAGCGACGGGCTTTGTGCCGAGACGGCGAAAAGCCTCTTCGGCCTCTTTTTCATCCCCAGTCAGCAAAGCCGGAGCGAGATCCAGACCGAAGTCGCGCAAGCTGGCTCGCCCTTCGTGCTCCAAAACTACCCGCCTGCCCTCGGCTCTGCATCGTGCTAGAACCTGCTCAAAGATTCTCCCGTGCTGAGCTGGCTTTGGCGGCGACAATGCGAAGGTGCGGTCCACCTCACCGCGCTCTGACAAAGCCTGCATACATCGCACAGCCGTTTCCAGGGAGCTGTGCACTGGGATACCAGCGCGGCGCATCTCCAGGAGCGCTAACGGCCGCTGATCTGCATGCAGCGCACTGTAGAGGCTGTGAACGACCACCGGCTTGCCGAACCGACGTGGCATTGCGCCGATGACGTTCGTGGCATCGATTTCTGCGGCGAGCAGGTCTTGTGAGAAACGGACCGCGTAGCCGCCGTAGAGACCGGATATCAGAAGTCCATCCACCATCGGATCCTGCAACAGAATCTCCGCGCAAGCGGCGAACACCGACGGATCCGTGTCCGTGGCCCCAGCCACGTCAACTGGATTGATGACCGACGCGGCCGAAGGGAGCATCATCGCAAGCCGCCGTCGCGTTTCTTCACTCAAGGGAGCTAGCAACAGTCCTCGTTCCGATAAGGCGTCGGCGGCAATTGTTGCGTGACCTCCGCCATCCGCCAGAATGGCGAGGCGGCGCGAACGCAGAGGCGGCAACAGCGACAGCGCTTCCGCGATCGGCAGGATCTCGTCGGACCGGTGTGCAAGGATTGCGCCGGCTTGCCTCAGAACCCCCTCACTGACCGCATATTCGCCAGCCAAAGCGCCGGTATGAGACTTCGCGGAACTGCGCCCAGCACTTGTCCGACCCGATTTGTAAATGACGACTGGTTTCTCTAGCGAGATTCGCCTCAAGGCGTTCAAAAAGCGACGACCATCTTTTAGTCCTTCAACGTAGGCGATCACCACGTCGGTGTCGGGATCGGCCGCAAAGTAGTCGAGGTACTCGTCAAACCGGATATCGGCCTCGTTACCTACCCCCACATAGGTGCTCAAACCCACATGCCCGTTGGCTTGAGCTTCCGTGACGAGCGACAGAGCCATATTGCCGGATTGGGACAAAAGGCCAACACTACCTTTCCGCAAGTCCGAAAAGCCGACGAGATTGCAGATTTTATGAGTATTGAACATACCCGAGGTGTTCGGCCCGATGATTCTAACACCGCCAGCCCGCGCAGCGGCTAGCATTGCATCCTGGAGCCGCCTACCATCGCCTCCGGCCTCCGCAAAGCCACCCGCAAGAACCACGGCGCCACGCACTCCTTTTGCGGCGCATTCGGCGATGACTGAAGCAACCGTCGCGGCGGGAGTACAGACCAGCGCAAGGTCGACGGGCCCCGGCAAGCTGCCCAAATCGGGCAGACACCTAATGCCGCAGACTTCACTCTCGTTTGGATTAATTGGGTAGATCGCTCCGGCATAGCCGTCATCCAGGAGTTTTCTTAGCGACCGATACCCCCTCTTTGCTCGGTTATTTGATGCGCCGATGATCGCAATGGAGTCGGGGGACAGAATATTGAGGAGTTCATTCGACGCCATGTTATTCCCCCCGAAAGGTCGGCGAACGCTTCTCGGCGAAGGCGTCGACGCCCTCCTGCCAATCGCGCGTCGTCGAACAAAACATCATGCCCTCAAGCTCAGCAGTAAGAGCAGAGTCGAACGTCCCGTGAGCAGCTGACGCCAACTGCTCTTTGGCAAGCTGCATCGAGAATGGCGCCTTCTTTGACAGTTCGCTCGCCAAAGTGCGAATGCCTTCAACGAACTCCTCGTCGGGGATACAGCGTGAGGCCAGCCCAATCTGGACCGCTTCCGCTCCGTCGATCTGCCGGCCGAAGAAGATCAGCTCACGCGCTTTTGCGAGGCCGACAAGTCGTGGGAGGATATTCGTAACCCCACCCCCGAGGAACGCGCCAAGGCCAATTTCGGGAAATCCGATCCGCGCCGATGCGGCCATGACCATAAAATCACAAGCGAGAGCCATCTCGGCGCCGGCGCCGAGGGCATAGCCGTTCACGGCGGCAATAACCGGCTTCGGATGTGAGACAAGACGTCTACACACCCTTTGTTCGCTCATCAGATATTGTCGCCTATCAAAGGACGTGCGACCAGCCTTGTGCTCCTTCAAGTCGGCGCCCACACAAAACGCCCGGCCTTCTCCGGTCAGGACAATGACGCGTACGTTTTTATCTCTTTCAGCCTGATCGAGAGCTGCCAAGACTTCGTCGTATAGTTTCTGAACCACTGCGTTCAGGCGGTGCGGACGATTCAGACGAATTTCGGCGACATTATCCTGGATTTCATAGGCAACCGTTTCAAACATCATTTCCTTCCTGTTATCCGCTGGACGGGGTGGTCGTGGTTGCGGGCACGATAACAGAGGCAATTTGATTTGCAACATATGTTTCAACATTGCAAAAGTGAGTTGCATGGATCATATTGGATTACAGAGGGTCGAGACGCCGGCGGGGAGGTGAGTCTTTAGCGCCAACTCGGGCGAGGAGACACAATTGGCTCGGAGGGGTGAAGAATGATCGAAATTGAATGGCCGACCGCAATTTGCGTTGCGCCCAATGGCGGCCGGCTAACCAAGGTTGACCATCCTTCGCTGCCGCTTGGATCGGCCGATCTGGCGCGGGACGGCCCGAGAGTGCCTCGATGCGGGAGCATGCCTTATTCATGTCCATGTGCGCGATCAGGATGGCCGTCATGTCCTCGATGCGTCTGCATTTCGAGATGTCATTGATGCGATCGGCCGGGCCGCTGGCGATAAAATGATCGTTCAGGTTACTAGCGAATCGCTTGGTCGCTACGCATCGCAGGAACAGATTGCGGTGATAAAGGAAACTCGGCCGGAGGCCGTTTCGCTGGCGCTGCGCGAACTAGTGCCAACGGAAGCTCATGAGACCGAGTTCGCGTCGTTCTTGTCTTGGCTCCAGGCCGAATCGATTGTGCCGCAGATAATCCTCTATGATGCAGACGAGACATTGCGCCTGGAGGAGTATCACCGCCGTGGTCTTGTTCCATGGAGCCAGTTCCGGTTCTTTTTGTGCTCGGACGTTACACCCTGGGCCAGAAATCGCATCCTGCGGACCTGTTGCCGTTCATCGACGCGAGCAAGCCCCGTTTTGCTCATTGGAGCGTTTGCGCCTTTGGCGAGCGCGAAGCCGCCTGCGTGACCGCGGCTGCCCTTCTCGGGGGCATGTTCGCGTCGGCTTTGAGAACAATCGCCAGCTCGCTGACGGGGCAATGGCCAAGTCCAACGCCGAGTTGGTCGCAGCTGTATCGAGAAGTCTGCTAGGACTTGGCCTCCGTAGAGCCAACGCAGCCGAACTGCGTCACGCCTGGCAACTGTAATTTTCCTCTTCTAGGGAAAGGCCGATCGAACGACAGCGCCTTCGACGCGTTCCTTACGCTCATCGAAAAGCGATTGCGGGGCATGGGCGGGCAAGATGCAACATATGTTGCGCATACAATAACGCTGCGCTAGGTAGGAGCCATGGCTGACGGACCTCTTTCGGAACGATTGATCGACGGCTTCGACACAATGTCGGAGCAGTTCCAATTGGCGGCGCGCTATATTATCGACCAACCGCACGACGTCGCGCTGTTGTCAATGCGCGACCAGGCGCGTGTGGCCGGGGTTCAGCCGGCTACCATGACGCGACTGGCCAAGCATCTTGGCCTCGCAGGTTACGACGAGCTTCGCGAAATCTATGCTGAGGCCGTTCGCGGCGGCGACGTCGGATTCGCCGGAAAGGCCGACGTACAAGCGATCGCGCAAAGGCGTAAAGGCGATCATGGCCTTGCGCGCGAAATTCTCCGGGCTCAAGCGGCTGAGATTGTCCATCTGGCCGAGTCTCAGCTTGATGCAATAGTATCAACGGCAAGACGCCTTGCATCCGCCAAGTGCGTATTCTGCATTGGATTGAGATCGAGCCACGCAACTGCTTGGCATCTGCATTATATTCTTTCGATGATTCGGGAAAAGTCGGTCATGCTTGATGCGGTCGGCGGCACCGGTTCTGACGCATTGGCCCATGCCTCCCGCAACGACGTGCTCTTCGCGACAAGCGTATTCCCGTACACTCGCGCCACGGTTGAGATTGCCGAATATGCACATCAACATCGCATTCCTATCGTCGCCATCACCGACAGCGAGGTTGCCCCGCTCGCTCGAGTGGCCGATGATGTCGTTCTTGTCCAGACGAAGAGTCCTTCGTTTTTCCACTCGATGACACCGGCGTTTGCAGTCGCTGAAGTGTTAGGCGCCTTAATCGCCGGACAGGGTGCGGAGGCCGCGCGTGAGTCTCTGCTCCGCTTCGATGCTCATCTTGCCGATTTCAGTACACACTTGAAATCGAGAACTTGGGACCGAAAAATCCGCCCGTCTCCTTCTGCCTCTTCAACGACAAAGAAAATGGATGGCAAGGGGCGCAAAGCGGTTCTGCCGAATCAGGACTGATGTCCATTTTTCAGAGCGTCTAACTAAGGTGATGCGGATGGCCCTGCCAGTCGAGTGGCCTGCCCTTCGCCAACGTCATAGAGTCCATCCTCGATCTCAAGCGGCAGCGAAATGCAGTTGTCTGGTGACAACTATCAGACGCCGGAAATCTGCCACTGCGGGGCCGACATCGTCGGCGACAGTCTGGCGCTTGCGCGCAGGGCGAAAGAACCAATGCCGATGTGAGCGTGCTCGCCGGGATGCATTTCATCGCCGACGCCGAAGCTGCTCAACCCGGAAACGACGGTGCTTACCCCGGATCTCGAGGCCGGCTGCTCGCTGGCCAAATCGATCACAGCACAGGATATCCGCCTGATGCGACGGAGGTGCCGATCGTAACATAGGTCAATACCGCGGCGGCCGTGAAGGCCGTTCCGCATCTGCTGCACTTCCAGGATCGCCACGGCCCTTGTTGAGCCGTTCGGCGTGCCGCGCGTCATCAAGCTGCCGGACGAATATCTGGCGAAGACCGCCACTGCGAAGACCAACATCGAGATCATCGCGTGGAAAGGCTATGGCGAAGAGCACGAACGCTTCAGCGGTGCAGATATCTGTGAACTGGCGGCGTGACACATATCCCGGGCGTCGTCGTCATTGCCCACCCCGAAGGCCCGCAGAGATGTCACCAAATTCTGCGGCTCGACCGCAGCCATGCATAGGCCTGGTTCTCCCATCCGCATCTTCCAACTTAGGCTTTCAAACCCCCGATACCCTAAGTTAGGAAATGAAACGATTGACTCATTTCGTTGGTCGATGTATCAAGTGAGGCATTAAGGTCAATGGAGGATAGGGGCCCGAATAGAGGGAGGGGATCGGCTCGCCCTCCTTCAAGGCGCGGGCGTTCTGTTTTTGGTTCTGTGCGCCTTGTGTCCTTTCGTAGCCCCGCAGGGACACGGAGGAGCCACAACATGAAAATCGATTTCTCCCGCAGCAGTCTGAAGGGTGCCTCTTGCGGCGCGCCCGCTCGGCCCTTGTCTCCCTGGGCGCGAGCGCCCCCTCGGGCTGGGTAATCTAATAGTGAACAGCGACCACGGAGAGCAGAGGCCTCATATGTCCCGAAATCCCATCTCTCGCGTCCGCGCCAAGGGCGACGCCTTCTTGATCGGCTTCGCGCTCGGTCAGGCCAGCGCCTCTAGCTTTCGCGAGCGCGCCATGCGCACCGAGCAGTTCCGAGCCCTAGACGCCCGCTGGCGGGGATCGGACTATCTGAATACACTAGAATCCGCCGCCCGCGCGGCCTATCCGCGCTTTGTGCGCGAGATCGAGGGAATCGCTGCGGGACTTGGGCAGGATTTCGAAACGGTCTTCCTGTGGAACTGCCGGGGCGACTTTCCCGAAGACCCGGGGATGAAAGCCGCTGCCGCCACAGGCTGTACCTCGCTCCTGATTCCGGCGGTAGGTGACGGCCCGGCGGTAATCGCCCATAACGAGGACGACGCGGCGGAGCTTCTCGGCGCCTGTCTCTGGGTCGAGGTCGAGGCCGACGAGGGCCGGGTCTGGAGCAGCTTCATGGATCCCGGCATGCTGCCGGGGCACACATTTGGCCTGAACGAGGCAGGGCTCGTCCAGACTATCAACAACATCACACCCAATGATCTTCAGCCTGGCGTGCCGCGGCAGATCATCTGCCGCGCAATCCTCGACGCGGGAGGGCTGGACGAAGCAGTCGAAATCTTGAAGCGCACGGACCGCGCCAGCGGCTTCCACCACAATCTCGGTGAGGCGAAGTCGCGCCGGCTCGCCTCTGTCGAGGCGCCGGCCTCAAGCTGCGCCGTTCGGGAGGCCGCCTCGCCCCGAGCCCACGCTAACCACCTTCTGTGCCGGGAATTCGATGGTCTGGGGCAGACCATCAGCCGCTCTTCGCGCGACCGGCAGGAGGCGGCGGACCGGATGATCGCGGAAGGCGCGCTTGCGGGGGGCGCGGAGGCGGTGCTCTTCGATGAGACCACCCCAATCTACAAGAACCGTCAAGACCAAGACTCCTGGACCCTCGCCACGAGCGTCTTCGCGCTTTTCCCTGACCGCGTCGAATGGCGCGTGCACGCCGCGCCGGACGCGCGCGACACGCTAAGCGGAAGGATGCGCGTCGTCTAATGCGGCGCGCCCGATCGTCGAGCCCGTAACATCTTCGTTTTGGAGTCTAAATCCTCGCCACGAAGAACCCGTCTACGTTTCGACCGATTCAAGCTTGCGGAAGGAGGGTGGCGCTTCGGCGTGTTTCTGACACATTTGCTTGTTGGGTTGCTCTTCTCCATTGGGAGACACGGCGGGTTCTCCTGGGATGTTGGGGGGCAGATCTTCATCCAACTGCTCTTTCCCTTCGCACTCGGCCAACTCTTTGAACCCGGATCGGCAACTGTATACGCTCAAAGAAGAAACTGCTGACGCCTGCTGATTGTAAGACCGTATGTCCGCCTCTGCTGGTGAGGTGGCTCGCCCTATACTGCGCACATCACAGAAGGACGAGCCGTGCCATATTATCGGGAAGCATTTGTCGGAATAGATGTCGCGAAGCTTAGGAACACGCCATCGCGATTGCGGATGCTGGCCGGGAGGGAGAGGTTTGTTTCTTCGGCGAGGTCGACGCATCGGATACGAGCACGCGCCGAGTTGTCCAGCGGATCGCCACCAAGTTCGACCAGGTGTATTTCTGTTACGAGGCCGGCCCGACCGGCCGGCTGATCCGTTCGCTCCGCCATGAATGCATGGTGGTCGCCCCGTCGCTGATCCCCAGGAAGCCTGGAGATCGGGTGAAGACGAACCGCTTGGACGCCCTTGCGCTGGCTCGACTGCTGCGCGCCAGCGAACTGACGGCAGTGTGGATCCCAGATGAAGGTCGCGAAGCCATGCGGGATCTCGTCCGCGCCCGGGCGGCCGCAGTCGAGACGCTTCGGGTCCACCGGCATGTGAGCGCTTCATGCTCAAGCACGGACAACCGCGTCCATCTCCCGCAACATCGTGTTGAATATGTCGACGTCGAGTTCCACCAGCTTGTTGGAGGCGAACCAGTGGTGCGGTCGAGGTACAGAATATAACGCAGACTGCCGAGTCGGCCATCCGCCGATCCTCGTCGGAATATCCTCGATAGACCCCGTTAAACCTCGAAAAGCTTCCGCGGCATATTGGTCAATACTTCGACGCCGGATTCAATTACGCGGAATGTCTCGCTAATGACATATCCAAAATCCTCTTCCATCCAGTTACCCAGCATCAGATGGAATGTCATGTTAGGCTTGAGTTCTGTCTTGTCAACATCGTTGAGGCTAGCGGTTTGTTCTGCCCAATCAATGCCTACGGAGTAGCCACATCGGGTGTCTTTCTTTAGACCCAGCTTCTCAATCGTGCGATAGAACGCTCCAGCGACGTCGCTGCAGGTGGCCCCAGGCCGGACTGTGTTCAGCGCGGCCTCCAGACCGGCAAGGTGTGCTTCGTGTCGGCGAAGCAGACGATCGGAGGGGGAGCCAACTGAAAAGGTGCGCATGAGCGGAACGACGTAGCCATGGCGGACGCCGGAAACTTCAAGATTGATTTGCGAACCATCGCGAATAGTGTCCTCGCTCCAGGGAATGTGGGCCGCACCCGTGCGAGGCGAGGAGCAGAAGAAGAGAGGAGCGGTCGGCGGGAAGCCCGTGCCGGGGTGCCCTTTCGCACCACGCACTTGCGTCGCTACGATATCAGCAACAATGTCAGTTTCACGCGCACCAGGCCGCATCACTTCTATTGCACGCATTATCGCAGCATCGGCGATAGCCGCAGCTTCCTTCATAACAGATATCTCGAAATTCGACTTAATGAGCCGGACCCAGTTTACCGCTTTCTTGGAATCCACTATCCTTGCTTGCGGCAGTCGCCTCTTGAACTTCTCTGCCGTTTCAGCGGGTATTTGATTTAATTCTAGGCCCACGACACCATTTGCCAGCCCAGCTTCATGGAGAAAGTCAATCACCGCGTCGTAGCCATCAATGTCAGGGGTGGCCACGCGATTTTCTGGAGAAACGATCAGGTTGTCGCGCTCCAGGTAAGTCTGATAGATGGCTGCTGCAAAATCCGCTCGTCGCACGATGAATGTCGGTCCTTCTTTGTGAATCGAAATCACAAGGCATTGTGGTCCGGTATGCCGGACGATGGAACCCGTAAGATAAGCAATGTTGGCCAGGCTGGATACTACCAACGTCTCGATGTTCTGACGCATCAATTCCGATTTTACTGCGGCAAGCCTTCGAAGGTACTCTGTTCGCGGAAATACCTGCGGTCCTTTGCTTAGTGGCATAGTCATAGCTCCGTATAATACGTTGGTTCTACTCGGCGAAGTCCTTAACTGGCAAAGTCGGTTTGAGTGGCGGTAAGGGTCAAGGCGGTTAGATATTCACATCCCTAGGGAGTTTGCGATACAACCGTGTTCCGAGCGGCCTCAAACCACCGGACAATGCGCGCCGCCAAGTCCATGCTGGCGGGGTAACCGCGCACGCCATGCCCCTCCTGCGGATAGATCACAAGCGCCGATTTGACGCCGTGCTCACGCAGCGCATTATGGAACTCCACCGTCTGGTTGGGCGGCGTGCACCGATCAAGCGCTCCCCCGATGTTGAGGCAGGGCGTGATGACCTTGTGGGCGTGCATGATCGCACTACGTTCGAAATAGCGGCCATTGGGGTTGTCGTATTTATCCGCGAGAAAGAGTGCGTCGAAATCAGGTATGTTGGAAACTAGATGCTGGCTCACCAGATTGGCGTGCGTCGCGATCGACACCGCGGCGGCGAACCGTTTGTCCTGGGTGATCAGCCACGAGGTCATGTTCCCGCCGTAGCTGGTGCCGGTGACACCGATGCATGCCGGGTCGGCGATACCACGCTCCACCAGATGATCCAGGCCTGACAGCAGGTCGTAGGTGTCTTTTCCGTTCAAGTCCCCCTTAACTTTACGAGCAAATTCTAATCCGCGGCCGGAACTGCCCCGCGGATTCGGCAGCAGGATCGCATAGCCCCGTTTTAGCAGCATGAGGTAGGCGAGGCCGGTTCCAGTCTTGCCAAACCATTGCGGTCGTGAAGACGAGACAGGTCCCCCATGGACATGCATGACTAGCGGAAACGGACCGCTCCCATTGGGTAAAAGCAGCCAGCCCTGAATCTCCAGCCCGTCCGGCGCCAGCCAACTTATTGGCTCCGCCGTGTTAATTCGATTACGAATCTCATCACAGTGTCGGCCGGCTAGAGAGCGCACAACGCTGTATGACCGATCTTTGATTGCAGCGATTTCGGGCGGATACTTGTAGCCTTCAGCGATCAGCACACAATCGCCAACACCCTCCCCAAGGGGGGCCGCAGGAGAGAATCGCCCGATAGCCAATTCGGTACTTGACCAGCTTTCGGTTAGGTTATCCTTAGCGGTGTCGTATTCCAGCACCACTGTCTCGAATCCCCGATGTGCGCCCAGAAATACCCGTTCTGGGCTGCGCCAACGGGTATGCGTTACGTCGGCGCCGTTCGTCGGGATGCGCCTTACCCGGCCAGTCTGGACCTCGATGATTCGCAACTCGCCCACCACGGACGAACGATCACTGCACACCGCTTCGACGACAGCGATCTTTGTGCCGGCGGGATCGGCTGACGGCCAGCCCAACTGGTCGCCGGATTCGTAAATCCGTCTCGTGCGACCCGTCTCCTTGTCGATGATGTCAAGGGTGGCAGAATACCACGCTCCTTCGTCCGCATCTGGAGATGTAACCGCGACAATCGAGTCCGGCCCGCACCAGTTCGCTTCCCACACGTTGATATCCGGGGTGGGAATCCGCCTGACGCAATCATCGCGCAGATCGTAGATCCAGACGCTGCGGCGTCTAAACTCCTCGTCGCCGACCTCAACCTGGGGCATCCAGGGCTGTGCTGGCACTTCACTCTGCTTGCTTGTGACAGCTCCATGGTTGCCGGAAGTATCTGCCCCATGCCCTGCAACGCCGAGCAGGATCTGGCTGCCGTCTACCGACCACTGTAGGTATTCTATCCATCCGTCCACGCGAGGCGCCGCCCGTCCCGCGCGTCCGTCCACGTCAAGCAGATAGAGCTGGAAGTCTCCTTTATTCGCGCGGTCGGAGACGAAGGCGATACTCTTGCCGTCAGGCGAAAACCTGCAGCCATGATCTGCATTCGGGCCGAACGTCAGCGGCCTGGTCGTGCCGTCCCGAAGATCGACGAGGCAGATGCGCCTACGGGGTTCCTCCTCCAGGTTATCCATGACAACCCCGGTGATTACGGCCAACAAGCCGTCGGACGAGACATCGATTTCTAGCGCGTCAACGATTAGCCCGGCGCCCGGCTGATACAGACGCCGGACGATCTCTTCCGCCTCGTGGAACTCAGGGATGCCACGTAGATCGCGTTTCATCTTTGTCATTTCAAATTTTTCTTTCGGATCTTGCGGCCGCCCTGGTCACCTCCAAAGTCACGAAGATCCGAGGCGATAAACCATGGCTTCCGGAAGAAAATGAATTCAATTGGGTCTGCATAAGAGCATGGCTGCCCTCGCTAAAAAGCGGCCTGAGCCTAGCCCAGGCCGCGGCAGACCCCCTATTGGTCGACGGTGTAATCCACCCCGTACCACTTGATCGACAGTTTGGAGAGAGTACCGTCATCATTCATGTCCTTGATGGCGGCGGCAATCTTGGAGCTAAATTCTTTGTCACCAGGCTCTATTGCAACGGCTCCCGGCGAGGAGTAGAGGTTGCCGCCGAGAAGCTTCAATGGATAGCCAGCCTCAATGGCATTGAGCGCTATAGTTTTGTCAGTGACGACCGCATCGAGACGAACGCCATTGCCGAGCCGGAGGTCGTCAAACGCAACGTTAGTGCTTTCGTAAGTTTTCACCTCTCCCGGCGTGAATTGATATTGTATTGGTTTAGCACCCTTCCAATCCGGGGTCAGTTTATGACTAACATAAAACGCTGAATCAGTGTTTGCCGCAACACCGACTACCTTGCCATCTAGATCCGAAAGCGTGGTCGCCTTGCTATCCTTATGAACGACCGCGACGGTCGGCGCCCAGAAATACTCGACCGGGAAGTCAAATTTTTCGGCGCGTGCGTTAGTCGGCGTCATTTGGATTGTCATGTCCCACCGGCCTTCCCATTTGCCGGCGGCTATGACATCCCAACTCGGCGTAACGAACTGGACCTGCGCGCCTAAACGTTGCGCGATACCCTTAGAAACCTCGACACCAAAACCATCAAGCTCGTGTTTGTCGTTCAAAAATGACAATTTTCCCCAGTCTGTGCCGATCGCTACTTTCAGCGTCTTTGTGGCGAGCACTTTGTCGAGTACGGGGCCGGCATTTGCCGACGCCGGATGAGCCAAGGACGCTGCTGCGAGCGATGCTGCCGCTGCGAAGATCGACATAAGCTTGATCATTGGACGTTCCCTTACTTTGATGACCATGGTCTGGCGCGAGCCCATTCCCGCACCTGAAGCGTGGATATGGCGAACAGTCCCCTGAACGACGCCTGATCCGTAGCAAGGGTTATCCCACGTTGGCTGAAGTTGCAACAGATGTATTCCAACTTTGATTCGTGATGCAACTGGATCATATTGGGCCGAAAGCCCAGTCAGCTGCTCCTAGTTCGTGCTGAAGGTAGAAGCTCGTCTGCCAGATCGGTGACCACCTCATCATCCGCGGCGTAGCCGAACTCTTCCAACACCGGAGCGAGTTTTTTCTCAGTAAGCAATGCGTCCCCGGGCCGGGCTGCCAGCCGGCGCCAGGCAATCAGCAAAAGCCGGCGGGACCGACGGACAAAAAATCACCCGGTCGTGTGTGCAGCACGGCGTCACGCAGCGCGCCTCCATCCTCGACGCGGCCGGCGTGCTTTGCCGTTGCCGCGCAGCGCCAGTCGCTGCCGCCAGGCGCCGGCCCGCCCCTCCTGCTGGCCGGCGCCGGCAGCGATTGCAATATCCTCGAGCTCTTTTCCCGCAAGGCTTTGCGCATCGGGGACGGCGCGGCGCAGCCAGGCCGGCACCCTTGCCATTGGCGCGGTCGAAGCGGCGCCGGCAAGCGTGGCGAAGTGGCGCGGTGAGGGTTTGGGGCGCAGGATCATCGCAAGCACGATGAGTCATGGCGGCGCTTTTGGCAATTGTTGTGCGAAATAACCGCCGCGCCTGTCGCAGACATACAACGAGTGATAATGTTGCATTATCGTTCGTTTTGGTTTCTTCATGAGAAATGGCCATTGTCGCTCGTCCTGGATGGGTGGAAAAGCCCGCATTTTCGCGGTTTCAGGCGTCGTTCTCGCCCTTATCCGGTGGATTCTCACCCTAATTGAGTGGACAGATCGGCCAGGATCGGCGGATTCGGAACGGTTTTCATGAGACTGCGTGCCATGCGACATGGCCGTGTTGCTGCTAACTAATTGAATTGCCTCGCTTCTACTGGCTGATGCCAGTGCCAAATCCGCTGTGTCGCGTAGTCTCACTATTTCCGACTCGGAATCACGTAGTCCTCTCATCAAATCTGCTCCGCCCGCCGGGTGAAACAGGACCAGATCCGCGTTTCTGGTCCTCCGACGCCGATCTTTCGCAATGTCCGTGGCTCCAAACCCCGGGTTTTACCCATTCTCGGCCATAGCGGCCTCGTGGGCGCGATTTGGCCCCCTTTCGAGTCCACGGGCACCTCCGGAGGCCTCGATCACGCTCTACGGGCCTGTAAATCGGTCGATAAAACACGCCTGCAAAGGTTCCTTTTCTGACACATTGCAACTTTGTAAAAATCGACCCAAAATGCGCCGCAAATGGCCAATCCGCGCACCACACCTCCTCCCCGCCCACGCCGCCTGATCGGCTATGCACGGATTTCCACCGAAGACCAGCTCAACGACGCCCAGGTCGACGAGCTCAAGGCCACCGGCTGTCATGTGGTTCACCAGGAGCATGGTTCCGGCGCCTCGCGCTCCCGGCCGGTGCTGGCGAAGCTGATGCGTGAGATCGCCGCCGGCGACGTTCTCGTCGTCGTGCGGCTCGATCGCCTCGCCCGCTCGGTCAGCCATCTGCTGGAGGTCATCGAGCAGCTCGAGGCGCGCGGCGCGCACTTTCGCTCGCTGCGCGATCCGATCGACACGTCGACACCGCAAGGCATGTTCTCGCTGCAGGTGCTCGGCGCCGTCGCGCAGCTCGAGCGTGCCCTGATCGCTGAACGCACCAAGGCGGGGATGAAGGCGGCCAAGGCGCGCGGCAGGCTGGCCGGCAACCCCGGGCTTCGCGAACGCCGTCCCGACGCTGTCCGGGCGATCGCGGCGGCGCGCCAGCGCGCCTATCTCGACGATCTCATCACCTCGGCCCAGACCTGGTTGCCGACCGTGCGCCGCTTGCGGCCGCAGCACAGCTGGGACGATGTGGCGCGGGTTCTGAACCGAAAAGGGCACAGCTGGACGATCGAGCGGCTGCGCCGCGCCGTGCATCGGCTGGTTTGCGAACGCATCGCCGAGCCGGCCCTCATCAAACGAGCCGCTCGCCGGCCGCCGGAGGACCGGCTGATGACGCTCGTCGCCGGCATCGCGCTTGCCGATCCGGATCTCACGCTGCTCGAGATCGGTGCCCAGCTGGAACGGATGCACGAACGCACGCCGCGTGGCGGTCGCCAATGGCAGCCATCGTCGGTCAAGGCGCTGCTGGATCGCGCCCGGCGGCTCGGCCTCGTGGTGCCCGATCCAGCGCCTCAGCCATGAGGCGCGTTAGCGTTCGTTCTCGCGCAACCGAGCCGGCGCCCTGAACGGCTTTCCATTGATGGCTGGCAAGGATCTGTTCGGCCAATGAACGGTATTCGGCGTCCGAGCGGAGCGCGCACGTCGTGGCGTGGCGCTCGACATTCTGTGGCTGCGGCACCACCCGGCGTGCGGCAGACCACGACGGATCGCCCGCGGCGAATTTTTCCGCCAGGAAGAAAGGCGGCAGCCCGATGCGGCTTCTGGCATCGGCCAGATCCAGCAGCCGTGCAATTCCGAACAGGGTCAACATGCGGCCTTGCAATGAGGCGGTGGCGAGCGGCTCGTCGCGATCGGCCGGCATGTCGTTGCCGCTCAGGCGCGGCTGTCCCAGCCATGCGATGAAGGGCTTTCCGCCTGCCTGCGACGACGACCACAACAATCGCGCGGCCCGCATGATGTCTTTGGCCACCGTGCCCTGAGGCCCCTCCTCAATGGCCAATGTGACGGTGTTCGTAAGCGCCAGGAGGAAGCTTTGCCATTCCGAAACGACACTATCCGCGCGGCCGAAAGACACGGGAGCCGAACAGCTCCCGCAAACGAGACGCCCCCTCCCCTCTCGGCAATCGAAGCGAAATCCGGTACGGGCAAAGCAATGGCCACACATGTCCCGCAGCATGGTCAGATGCCGGGGGCAGACGATTGCTTCGATCCGAGACCACGCACGGCGAAAATAATGATCCCGGCCGTTAGTGTGATCCTCATCGAGGCAAGCAGTACAGACGCCCTGATGCCAGCGATCCTGGATGTACCAGTTGGAGGCGCGCGCGTGCCGGCGCAGCGCCATCTGAGCAAGCCGCCCCGCATCCATGCGGCAAGCGCGGGCCCAAAAGGTGATCATTGCGTCGCCCGGATCGAAGTCACGCCCGATCAACCCGCCGCGCCGCCCCGGATCGATGTCCGCGTCGAGCCAGCTTTCAACGTCGCGCAACGTGCATCCGTAGCGACAGGCCACCCGCCCCTGCCAGGAGGAAAGCAACTCGTCGTCGAATGGCCGGGGCGCAAGGGGGAGGACGCGGACAGGCCTCACCGGCTCGCCCGGCGCTGGAGTCCCTTTTCCATGTGGCGCGTCATCGTCACAAGCGGCAGGACGAGATTGTCGCCGTCGAAACTGTCGATGGTGATGCACTCACTGCCGCTGCGGACCGCCTCAACCGCCACCGTCTCCATCAGGCGAAAGATCCGCACCGTCACGCCGTCGGTTAGATCGAGCACTTTTCGGCGGACAGCCGCCGTTGCCAGCTCCGAGGGGCGGCGCAGCGGCAGGATCCCGCCCAGGCTTGTCAAAAGCTGGGAAACCCGGAAGTCATCCGTCCAACGGTCGAGGTGGAAGGCCTCGAAACGCTCGGCAAGCTGCGGGTCGGTCAGCAGCGCCTGCCGGGCCAGCTCGGTCCCGGCGCAGATCAGCGGGACCCTCAGGTCATTTGCCAGAAACCGGATGATGTTGAGAAAAATGCGCTGCTGGCGGAAGCTGCCCGCAAGCAGCGCGTGGATTTCGTCGATGATCAGCATGCGCACTCCCATGCTGCGCAAAAGGCTCCGACAGACCTCCTTCAGGCGATAGGTCGAGTCCGTCATCGGTCCCGGCGTGCCGAGCGCGCTGAGAAGTTCGCCATAGACATCCCGCTCCAGCGGTTCGGCCGGCATCTGCATGGCCACGACGGGCATGGTGGTGATGCCTGTGCCCCGATCGAAACAGGCCGGATGGTCACGCAGGAACTTGCGGATGATCTTGGTCTTGCCCATGCCGGTGTCGCCATAAAGCAGCAGGCAGGGCATGCGGTCGCGCGCAGGATAGGACAGCAGGTCCTCCAGCCTCGCCAGTGCCGCGCGCGCCTGGGCGGTTTCCAGCCAGCGGTCGGCCCGGATCCAGGCGATCCTGTCGGCATCGCCAAGAGCGGCATGCGAGCGATAGGCGGGCAGCAGATGCTGGTAGTCGCTCAAGACCATTCTTCCACGACCAACGAGGGTAGATCGGTATCCCATTCTTCGTCGTGGTCGATCTCCGGGGCGGAAAAGCTCCTGTTTTCGGTCGCCATCAGCGATCGGTCGCGGCGCTCGGCATGCCGGCGCGCGCTCCTGGTCCTATGTCCGGCTGCGTCGACCAGCTGCCGCTGCTTTTCGACCGTCTCGAAAATCAGCTGCTCGTCCACCGCCTTGACGCCGCGCTCCTTCAGCGCCGTGCGGGCAAGACGATGCTCGCCGAGCGTAATGCGCGGCCGCCTGAGATCGGCAAACCGGACCGGCCAGTTCGTGCCATCGGGGCCTTCCACAAACACGCACGACAGGTCGCGCGGGTCATATCTGACGCGCATCCGGCGAGGAAACCGGCCTGCCCAGGGACTTAACACATCGTCCCAATAGCGAAGTCCGAACAGATGCACGCCGTCGCGCCTGATGCTGCGCTCCTCGAAGGGCAGGAAATCCTGGAGAAACCGTTCGCGGTCATGGGGCAGCCGCAAGGGATGGCGACGTGCCGCAACGGCGTCGTCCCACGCGCTAGCGGGCGGCAGATGCAGGCTGCTGTGGATTTCCGCATGATAGCGGCCGACAATCTGCAGCGCGAGCCACCCTTCCAGTTCGTCGAGCGTCATGGCGGCATGTTTTTGCGGATCGTAGGAGCCGCGCGCGGCGATGTTGCTGGACGTCGT
Source organism: Mesorhizobium sp. M1396 (assembly GCF_040317725.1). Classification (NCBI taxonomy): domain Bacteria; kingdom Pseudomonadati; phylum Pseudomonadota; class Alphaproteobacteria; order Hyphomicrobiales; family Phyllobacteriaceae; genus Mesorhizobium; species Mesorhizobium sp. M1396. Next base: position 47,431 of record NZ_JAMYLA010000037.1, read on the forward strand.
GCCCGGAAGCAGATGGACCGCACCCATCATCGTCCCGATCAGCCGCTCGATGTGCCCCCCATAATGCGGCCTTGCGACGGGCCGATATTCAAGGGCGATGCCGTGCTCCGCGGTTCCTCGGGTCAGCGCCTTTCCATGGAATTCCCTGCCGTTGTCAACGTGGATCACATCAGGCAACCCGGAAACCGGCCACGCCGCCTTGATATCGCGCGCCTCAAGCCAGAGTTCCTTCGGCATCACCATGTGCTGGACGCAAAGCGCTACAGATGCCGACGACGGACTTTCCAGAGTAAGGTAGAACCCCGCCACCATGCGGCTTGCAATGTCGATGGCCAGCGTCAGCCAAGGCCGCTGAAGGGGCCGGCGATGCACGGCATCAACGATAAACAGATCGACCAATGTGTGGTCGATCTGGACGATGTGAAGGGCATGATCGGCGCGATATTCCTGCACCACAGGCTCAAACCGTTCACGCGCCGCCTTTGCCCCTTCCCGATCACGCATCAGGAGCCGCGGATCGGCAAGCTTCACACGGGCCCTTACCGCCTTCCAGGAAGGCGCCACCTCTCCACAAGCTCGGCACAACTCTCGAACGCGGTCATGCAGGGCGGTGATCGAAGGCCTCTCCCGCCTGCGGTAGGTGTCGCGCATCGCGGTCTCGATGAGCGCCTCCATCTCTTCCGACAGGCGCCGCCGCCCTTCTCGTCGAGCAGAAGCCCAAAAATCACGCTGATCGTCGCTGCGGGCCGTCCCACAGCAGGACGGCCTCTCCTGAACGACGGTGAGGGTTTAGTGCATATCTCCCCACCGACGCTTTCAACCCTTACGGATGCAACCCTGGCGCCGACCGGTAGAAGATCACCCCCACCGACGGAACAAGCTGGCTGAGGTAATCGAAATCTCCAACATTGCCCGTCAGGACTGTCGCTCCCAAAAGACCGGCTTGGTGAAAGATCAGCGCGTCGTTGAGGAAGCGGCGTTCGTGTCCCTCCCCTTTCGGCAGATGGCTGAGCCGGAACAGCAGACCGGCAAGCATGCCGGCCCGTCCCCAGGCGGTGGTGTCGGGCGCATGCAGCCGGTGCGCTGGAATATCCTCGATCGTGTCCGCTACCACTTTCAGGACCGACTTCGTCGTGGCGTGGGCCGGGTCGAGACGGCCGAACACATGGCTGAGCTCGGCAAGACATACGGCCGAGTGGTGGCAAAGCCGATAGGTGAGAAGGTCATCGACCGCTTCGGGCGTGCGCCCCTGCAGGACATCCAGATAGACGCTGGCGTCCAATAGCAGCGCGCCGCCGACAGGCGGCTCTTCCCTTGCCCAGGACAGCGCGGAATCCGGCCGCCGTTCCAGCCCCGCGGTGTGCCGCTGCGGTTTGAGAGAACGCAACGCGCTCCCGAGATCAAAGGCCAAGATCAATGTCCGCGGGGATGCTGCCCTTGCGGCCGACGAGCCGGATGCCAAAATCATCCTCGAGGGCCAGCCGCGACAAGGCGAGCTCCAGCAGTTCGGTATCGGAAGTCACATGGGCGCGCTTCTTCGCCGCCTCGATCAATTCCGACGGCACCCTGCCGGAAAGGCGTGTGTTCTTGGCCGTGCCAAGAAGGCCGACCGCCCTCGCCTGCTCAAGCACCAGACGGTTGCGGGTGTGGGCAATCCGCTCCTCGCTTTCGGCTGCTGCTGCGCCACGATTGCTCATCATGGGTTCTCCTCTGTTGAACGAAACATAGAGGATGTTGAACGCGAAGGCAAGCCGTGGAAGCGATCGCCGCATCGTCCATAAGTGCCCGCCCGACGCGGGGGAGCAGCGCGCCCGGCCCTTTGTCGTGTGTGGCGGGGAGCAAAACTCGGGGCTATCGTCAGGTGTCTCGCGGTGGACAATTCGGCGGTTGGGTCGCACGGTGTACTCTTAGAATCGCCCCACTGCGACATTCCAAGGAACGAGAGCCCCCAATGAGCAGTGCCCGTAATTTCATGACGCCCGTCGACGCGATCAACACCGACGACCTCCCTGACATTGTCGACGTCGTCATGGAAATGGGACGCCCGGATGAGGCTCCCTCCCCTCCCCCGCAGGTCCTTGATTCGCGACAAGCATTACTGCCTGCACATCTCGAAAAGCTGGCCGACCGCGCGCGCGATTACGTCGAGGCGGCGAGTTCGGCAAACACCCGTCGCGCTTATGCCGCCGACTGGAAGCATTTTTGCGCCTGGTGCCGGCGCCAGGCGTTTGATCCGCTGCCGCCAGATCCGCAATTTGTCGGCCTCTACATCACGGCCCAGGCTTCGGGATCGGCAAGGGACAAAAAGTCTGTGTCGACCATTGAGCGCCGCCTGTCGTCCCTGACCTGGAACTATACGCAACGCGGTCAACCGCTCGACCGGAAGGACCGGCATATCGCCACCGTACTCGCCGGCATCCGCAACAAACACGCCTCCCCTCCCCGTCAAAAGGAAGCCATCCTGCGCGACGATCTTGTCGCCATGCTGGAAACGCTCGACCGCGGCACGCTGCGCGGTCTGCGTGACCGCGCCATGCTGCTTTTGGGCTTCGCCGGCGGCTTGCGCCGCTCCGAAATCGTCGGCCTCGACGTTGCGCGCGATCAAAGCGAGGACGGCCGCGGCTGGATTGAGTTTTTCACGGACAAGGGGGTGCTGGTTACGCTGCGCGGCAAGACCGGGTGGCGTGAAGTGGAGGTCGGCCGCGGCTCATCTGATGCGACCTGCCCTGTCGTTGCCCTGCAGACCTGGTTGAAATTTGCAAGGATCGGGCATGGACCGCTGTTTCGGCGGGTCACCGGACAAGGCAAGGCTGTCGGCGCCGAGCGATTGAACGACCAGGAGGTCGCGCGGCTGGTCAAGCGCGCGGCGCTCGCTGCCGGCGTGCGCGGTGACTTGTCGGAAGGCGAACGCGGCCAAAAGTTTTCCGGCCATTCGCTTCGCGCTGGCCTCGCCTCCTCGGCCGAGGTCGATGAACGCTATGTGCAGAAACAGCTCGGCCACACCAGCGCTGAGATGACCCGCAGATATCAGCGGCGGCGCGACCGGTTTCGGATCAACCTAACCAAGGCGTCGGGATTATAGAGGAAGAGTCCCCTCCCTGCCATCCTGGCATACCTCTCCCAATTCGGGGGTTCCGTGCCGATAGCTCAACGCCGACCAATCTTGCCAGTCCGTCCTTGCAAATCAGAAATTGCACTCCGTAATTGCGAGGATGATCAAGCCCGGGCATCGAACGCAACTCGCCGAACTGATAGACACCAACCCGGCAGTGGCGTTTGGGCCGCGCCAAGTCGGCAGGACTACCGTTGGGTTCGAAATTGCCGGGACATGGCCGTCGATCGATCTCAATCTCGAATCCGATGCGGACAGAACCAAGTTCGTAAAGCCTGGAGCTGTACCTTGCGAGTATGAGGACGAGTTGGCAATCCAGGATGAGGTCCATCGCTTCGCAACCTCTTCCAGAATCTTCGGGGTTTGATCGACCGCCGGCGCCGCAGAGACAAGAAGGCCAGGCGCTTTCTGGTGCTTTGTTCCGCTTCCATCGATCTCGCCGGTGACTGGCGAGACGCTCGCAGGCCGCATCGCCTATCTTGAAATGCATGCGATTGCCGGCTGAACAGTTGAACCCCTTTGGGTGCGGGGCGGCGTTCCCGGCAGCTTTCTGGCGGCGAAGGACCGCCGGTCAGCGGTGGCGTCAGGCGAGCGCCCGCCCGCCCGTGTTGCGTTCCCTAAAGACAAGCCGCGCTTCGCAGGGTGTGCTTGCTCGGTCGTCGTGCTGACCGGGTCAAGACCATTCCTCGAGGAGCGGCGAGATTAGCTTGCGCATTCGATCCCGATCCCGCCGGATCGTAGCCTGCTCGATGACGACGTGCGGTGCAGGAACTGGGAGCGATCAGAGGCCAGTTCGACAGAATGGACTGGCTTGCGAGTCCGCTGACCGGCCAAGGCAATGCGGTATGGCCGGCTCGAAGAAGCAGTCGTCAGATACCGGATGTGCAGTGTACGCGTGAGGTGAACGAGCATCGCCTTCACGCACCTTCCGTCCGCTATTATAACCGGCAAGGCTCCGATCTCCTGCGCCACACCATTGACTCGTGGGTGACGCGACGGAGTACCCGGGCCGCCAATCGTTCGCTGCGCTGCGCCGCTCAATAGCCCGCAACGACATCGTCGAGTTCTACTCCACGTTTTGGCGAAGCGGAGCGCCGATAATCCGGCATAGCCGGCGAACATCGCAACGAAGGCATGCTTGAACTTGGGAGCATTTCGCAGGCGGAAATTGTTTATGGAGATATGCCGACAAAAGTCGGCAAGTTACACGAGGTCCTCGCATGGCTTATTTTTCTCGACGCCCAGACCGCACATAGGATTGGTCTGACCGCCTGCTCGCGCCTATGAGTGGGATTAGAGCTGACTAGCGGTTGGGTTTCGCGTGAGTCGAGTTGAGGCGGCTAAGTTGACTGCAGTCAACTTAGCCGAGAACTCGAGCTCGTTAACCTTTCGTTAACATTAAAATTCTTGCCGGATCGAAAGAATCGGAGCTACATGCGGTTAGTGGGCCGGAGTGGGCTTCAAATCGCATGTGCGGGATATTTCGATGAATATGAAGCCGTCGCTCCGTGAGGAGATCGCAGAGGTCGATGTGCTGTTGACTGAGCAGGCTCGTGAGTTGTCTGCCATGCTTCACGAGCATCGGCTGGAAATGTTCCCACCAAACGCCCAGAAAACTCTCCGGCCACTCCAGTTGTCGGAGGCCGCTCAATATCTCGGCGTAACAAGCGGGTACCTGAAAAACTTGTCACTCGAAGGCAAAGGACCACAGCCGATAGTAACACCGTCAGGCCGTCGCTCCTACACCGCCGATCAGCTCCTGGAGATGAGGCATTTCCTCGACAAAAACAGTCGCACGATGGCGAAATATGTTCCCCACCGACGCGGGATCGAACACTTGCAGATCATTGCGGTAGTAAATTTCAAAGGCGGCTCTGCCAAAACCACGACGGCCGCCCACCTGTCGCAGCATCTGGCGCTCACAGGGCATCGCGTGCTCGCCATCGACCTCGATCCTCAAGCCTCGCTCTCTGCCCTGCACGGTTTTCAACCCGAAATCGATCACAACGAATCCCTCTACGAATCCCTCCGCTACGATGACGAACGTAAGCCGCTATCAGCGCTTGTTCAAAAGACGAATTTCCCAGGTCTGGATATCGTTCCTGCGAACCTCGAGCTCCAGGAGTTCGAATATGACACCCCCCTCGCCCTGTCGCAGAAAGATGGGTCGATGGGACGGATCTTCTTTGGGCGGCTCGACGACGCATTGGCTGACGTGGCAGAAAACTATGATGTTGTCATCATCGATTGCCCTCCACAGCTCGGCTACCTGACGCTGACGGCGCTTTCTTCGTCAACAGGCATTCTGATCACCGTGCATCCGCAAATGCTTGATGTGATGTCGATGTGTCAGTTCCTTTTGATGATGGGCGAGGTCATGGGGACCCTGAAGCGGGCGGGTGCGAATATGCGGCTTGATTGGCTGCGGTACCTGGTGACCCGCTACGAGCCGACAGACGGACCTCAGAGCCAGATGGTCGCCTTCATGCGTTCGCTTTTCAAACAGCATGTACTCGTAAATGAGATGCTCAAGAGCACTGCTATTTCCGATGCCGGGATCACAAAGCAATCACTTTACGAGGTCGAACGGGCTCAATTCACCCGTTCAACCTATGACCGTGCAATGGAGTCCCTGCATCGGGTGAATACCGAGATCACGGGCCTGATCCACAGGGCATGGGGTCGATAATGTCCAGAAAGAATCTGCTGAGCTCGCTGACGGACCGAAAGTTGACTGCAGTCAACTCGGCTCCCGTCGCGGAAAATTCCGTCACACCAATGTCACCAGCGCTTGAGCGAAACCGGAGCCGCGGAGCCTTCGGGGCCATCACAAGGTCGATCGACGAGTTGGCTGAGAAGGCGCAGACAGCCAAAGAATTCGAAGCCCGGCTTCTCGAAGGCGAGACCGTTGTCGATCTCGATCCCGACACAATCGATGTCTCGTTCGTCGCCGACCGTATGGACGACGACAAGGAAGGCTTCGAAGAACTGGTAGAAGCCATCCGCCAGCGGGGGCAGGACAGCCCAATCCTAGTGCGACCGCATCCCGGAGTGAACGGCCGTTACATGACTGTTTTCGGCCATCGGCGTACACGAGCGGCCGAATTTCTCGGAAGACCAGTGAGGGCCGTCGTCAAGGATCTTAGCGACAAAGATCATGTAATCGCACAGGGTCAGGAGAACAGCGCGAGGGCGGATCTCTCGTTTATTGAGAAGGCCGTCTTTGCCAGCAACCTGGAGCGCAATAGGTACGATCGCGACGTCATCATGGCAGCGCTGTCTGTCGACAAGACCGTTGTCTCGAAGATGATATCGGTCACCAAGGACATTCCGGACGAAATCATCAAAGCTGTCGGAGCTGCCAAGAATAGCGGCCGAGACCGTTGGTATGACCTCGCCAAGAAAATCAGGGTAGGTGGTGTGTCTGTCAGGGAGCTCATTAGCTCTCCCGATTTCAAGGCTGCTACCAGCGATGACAGGCTGGAGATATTGGCTCGACATCTATCAGCAAAGAGCGCGGGCAAAGAGACGACGCTTGCTCAAAAGGCGTCGACCAAGTCCTGGGTTCCTGATGACAAAACAATTAGCGTCACCCTAAAGAAGACGGCGAAAAAGGCCACTGTCACGTTGGAATCGGCTGACGGCCCGCTTTTCGCCGAGTTCATCACCGGGCAACTGGACGACCTTTATAAGGCCTTCCGGAAGTCCAACATGGAAGCACCAGGAGAATAGAGACCGCAAAAGAAAAAGGCCCCCGAACGTCGCCGTCGCGGAAGCCCTTCTCGTGTTCTAGCAAGCCGAGAATCTCATTTCCGCGAATCAGTGTCAAGAGTTTTAAGCGTCGATTCGGCGGACGGATTTCTTTTGCCTAATTGAAGGCGAAGGAAGAAATGGAGACGGGTATTGCAACGACGCCCTTTGGGCGGCGGCCGATGTCGCTTGCCATGCTGGCAGTGCAAAACGAGTCACGCGAGATCCCCACGGGCAGGGTCGTCGACAAATGGCAGGTCTATCGCAACCTCTGCGAGGGCAAGAGCATCGTCGGTATAGGCGATCGCGCTCTGGCCGTCCTGAATGCGTTGCTATCATTCTATCCTGACAGCGAACTGAGTGAGGAAAACAGCCTCATCGTGTTTCCCTCGAACGCACAGCTGTCCCTTAGAGCTCATGGGATGCCCGAACCCACAGTCAGGCGGCACATGGCGGCCCTTGTGGGCAGCGGTTTAATCATCCGTCGGGACAGCCCGAACGGCAAGCGTTATGCGCGGAAGGGCAGGGGAGGGGAGATTGAGGAAGCATTTGGCTTCTCCCTGGCGCCGCTGCTGGCTCGTGCTAACGAGTTCGAGGCGGCGGCCGAGCATGTTCGCGCCGATAACAGGGCGCTCAGGCTTATGCGCGAGCGGATCACCTTGCACCGCCGTGACATCCACAAGCTGATCGAGGCGGCCGTTGAGGAAGATGTGCCGGGCGACTGGGGAGGCCTGTGGAAGCGTTTTCGCAGCGTTGTGGAGGGAATTCCGCGCCGAGCTTGCATTGCTGAGATGGAACCTATCGTTGCCGATTTGGCCGTGTTGCGTGATGATGTGGATAAGCTGCTGGAAATCCATATGAAATCCACGAATCCGAGCGGCAATGACTCCCAAAACGAGCGGCAGCAATCTGATTCAAATACCGACTCTATTTTTGAATTTGAACCGGCTTTCGAACAAAGCAGGGCGGCGGTCGAGTCAGAACGACGAGAGGCCGAGAAGCCGAGAGGGTATCCGCTAGGGCTAGTCCTGAAAGCTTGCCCGGAAATTGCTGACTATGCAGTCGACGGGATCGGCAACTGGCGCGATTTCATGATAACGACGGCCCAGGTGCGCGGATATCTTGGCGTTTCGCCTTCTGCCTATGAGGATGCCTGCCATACGATGGGTCAAGAAACCGCCGCGATTGTGATCGCGTGCATCCTGCAGAGAGCGCAGCACATCAACTCGGCTGGCGGATATTTGCGGGCGTTGACGGACAAGGCGAGGGAAGGGGAGTTTTCGGTCGGCCCGATGCTGATGGCTGCGTTGAAGGCGAATGGGGCGACGGTAAGGATGGCGGGATGAATGTGTGGAGACCACGATTTCGGGCTGCTGCGCGTGTCTCAATCAGGCTCGATCGCGCGAGTTCTTGACCGTCGAAGCTGGCCGAGCGTCTGATGCACCGGATCCGTGCTCCCGGACAATTTCCTCGCAGCCGGCTGCGAGGAGTTCTATTTGTTGCGCTTCCGTCGCTCGTTCGTCCGTTGAAACGCGCGCATTGCAATTTTCCGGCCCTGTGGTCGAGCAGAACGTTGATTTCGGAGACCGGTAGCCATTTGCTGCGTCTCTCAATTTCGAAAAAGGCCGTTTGTACAAACCCGGAAGCTGTGTCTCGGTGCATCGGCCATTGACTCTGCCCACCGATGGCTCATATATAACCCATTGGGTCATAGGAAGCCTATGCAGACCGTCGCCGAGACACCATTGTTCATCAAGCAGGCGGCGGAGCTGTTTAGCGAGGATGAGCGGAAGGAACTGAGCGACTTTCTCGCTGCAAATCCGCAGGCGGGTGATGAGATTCCAGGTGCCGGGGGCGTTAGAAAGATGCGATTCGGAGCCAAAGGCAAGGGCAAGCGCGGTGGCGCAAGGGTCATCTACTACTGGTACAGCGACGACGCACCGATCTACGCGCTGTTGGCGTACGGCAAGAATGAAAAGGTTGACCTGAAACCCGACGAAGCCAAGGCGGTTGCGGCATTCGCCAAAGCAATCAAGGCAGCGAACAGGAGCAGGACATGAGCGAGATGACAAAATTCGGCGCTGATCTGATCCAGTCTTTGTCGGAAGCTCTGGCGCACGCGCAGGGCAAGGACGTTGCCGGTGTTAAGGTACACAGCGTCGATGTTGGCGCGGTCGACGCCAAAGCCATTCGCAAGAAGCTCGACCTGACACAGGATGAGATGGCGACCGTGCTGGGAACAAGCCCATCCGGCTACAAGAAGTGGGAGCAGGGCAAGCGCCAGCCAAGTGGCGCTGCCCGAACTCTGCTTCGCGTCATGGACCGCGAGCCTGAGGCGGTGCTGCGTGCTCTATCGCCCAATGATGCCGAGGCCAACCGCAACAACAAAACTCCTGCAGCCGCGCACTGAGCAGGGGAGGGGGCTTTTCAAAGCCCGGAGGCCTTGGTGAGGTTGACGCGGAAGCGATCGCGTCGGCGCTGATATTTGCGTGTCATCTCGGCCGAGGAATGGCCGAGCTGCTTCTGCACGTAACGCTCCTCGATGTCGGCCGAGGAGGCGAGGCCGGCGCGCAGCGAGTGTCCTGAGAACAGCAGTTCACGCTCGCCTTCCGGCAGATCGGCGCGTATGCCTGCGGCGAGCGCGGTCTGCTTGACTAGGCGGGCGACATGCTTGTCGGAAAGCCGCTCGACGTCGACGGTCTTGTTGTCCTTGAAGATGCGGCGGAAGAGCGGGCCTCTCGCGATACGGCCGAAGCGGATCCAGCTCTCAAGCGCTGCGACGGGGCAGCTTTGGTCGGAGGCGCCGCGGCCGACCTCGACCTCGCGCCAGCCGGTTTTGCCGCGCAGCGTCACCAGGACACCCTGGTCAGGAAAAATCTCGATCCAGCCGGCGCCGTCGCTGTGGTCGTCGCGAACGACGTCGAGACCGACGATCTCGGAACGGCGCAGTCCGCCGGCGAAGCCGATCAGCAGGATCGCCCGGTCGCGCAGGCCCCTCAGATCGTGGCCGAGCGTATTGACCATCGCCTTGATGTCGTCGCCAAGCACGGCTTCCTTCTGCCGCGGAGGCTTTGCGTGCTTGCGGCGAATGCCGGCGAGCACGGTGGCGATGTGGCGATCGGCGCGGTCCATTGGCACGCCGCGCTGGATAAAGTTCCAGGCAAGGCCGGAGAGACGCCGCTCGATCGTCGCGACGGAGAGCGGTGGCAGGCCGCGTTTCGGATCACCGGCAGCGCAGGCGCCGATGTAGAGGCCGATGACCTGGCTCGATGGCGGCAGCGGATCGAAGCCTTCGCGACGGCACCAGGAGGTGAAATGCCGCCAGTCCTTGGCGTAGGCGTCGCGCGTGTTTTCGGAACTGGCGGCGTTGGCGTAGCCTGTCGCGGTCTCGACGAGGGCTTCCAGACGCGCCGGAACACGGGGTGTCGGCCGCGGGGCGGGGGGTGAGGCGCCCATTTCCATGACGAGGTCGACGATGTCCGGGAGATCGCCGTCTCGATGCTCGTCAGCCATTCCATCGATTTTGGGCGCGGTTTCCGGGGAATCTTCCATGATTTGGCAGGCTATCCGCATACGTCCGATAAGGCAAGCTTACCGGACATAAACCGAGATCGACAGGCGCGGCGGTTTGCTCGCATTTGCGTTGCTAGAAGAGCCGCGATGTTTCATGCTACGGGCAATGATTCTCCGCCCCAAATCGTCCCCGCGCCATGGAATCCAACTGCCCGGCCTCGCGCAGGCCGGGCCTGCGGTGTCCGTGCCGACGTGGCTCCGCCGGGCGACGCAGCAGCCGCAGACGCTTGAGGATACGGCGATTCTAGCCGGGGCTGCGATCGGCGCGCTCGATTCGATCGTGCGCCGGCAGGAGCGGTGGGCCGGCGTATGGCGGCAGCGGCTGGCGCTGTCCGCGGCGGCGGTGACCGCACGGCAGACGGGGCGCGTCGAGGATGAGGCTGCCTTACGCGACGCCGTGCTGTTCGCCCGCCCCGGCGATATTTTGTCAGGGTCGACGACCCTCGGTCCCGCCGGTCTTTTGATGGTCGCCTGGCGCCGGCTCGCCGGTCGGCCCGCAGAGGGTCTTCTGACGAAGAAGACACTCGCCGCGGTGCTGGATGAATTTGGCTATGCCCACGACGAGGAGGTGGTCAGCAGTCTGGTGGACGAGCTTCGCCAACTCGGCGCCAGCGCCGGGACGGTCGAAACGCTGACCGGTGCGGTCGCGGCCGCCGTGCGCCATGGCTTCGGGAGTGGCGTAGGAGCATGGCTGGCCGACGCCCTGCTCGCCCAACGGCTGGGCTGGGAACATGCCGTGCCGCTGCTCGGCGCCGAGCAGGTTTTTGGAACAGGCACGGCTCGCCCGCGCCGCGCGGCGTCAGGGATAGCGGCCAGCGAGCCGGACAGTGGACGTGCAAAAGGTCTGCTCGCCGCCCAGGCTCGCGCGGCACTGCGGGCGATCGATCTGTCGGTCGAGCTGGAGCGCCGCGCCGACCGCCTGCTCGGCATCGCGCCGAAGTTGAGGGCAAAGGGTGCGGACGCTATTGTCGAACAGCTGCTATCCGACGACGCGCTCGTCGCTTCACGCGGGGACAAAAAGGCCGCGATGAGTGACCGTGGGCTGCGCCGGCTGTTCGACCGTCTTGTCGATCTTGGGGCCGTGCGCGAGCTGTCCGGCCGCATGACCTTCCGCATCTACGGGCTTTAGGCGATGTCGGAGGCGGCGCCGAGCGCGAAGAGCAAGGGACGAAGAGGCGACGGTCGTTCAAATGACCATTTGTTTGACCGGGAGTTGGATCATCTGCCGCCGGAGGTGCGCTGGCGCGAATGGATGCACCGCGTCGAGGCGACGATCTTCGCCGCCAGCGAACCGGTCAGCCGCGAAATGCTGGCGCGCATCGTCGGCAAAAGCTGCAGCATCGATCTTTTGATCGACGACATTCGCGAAGAACTGCGCGGCCGCCCTTACGACCTGGTTGCGGTCGCCGGCGGCTGGAAACACCTGACGCGGCCGGCCTACGCCGATGCGATACGCGCTGCGGTCGGCATGAGCGAGCAGGAGCAAAAAAACCTCTCGCAGTCGGAGGTGCTGGTGCTGATGTGCATCGCTTTTTTCCAGCCAATCACCCGCGCCGAACTGTCGTCGTTTTTTGGCAAGGAGATTTCTCGCGACCTGATCGGCCACCTGCGCGGCGCGAAGCTGATTGCCTCCGGCCCGCGCAGCCCGACGCCGGGCGCGCCTTACACCTATGTCACGACCAAAGAATTCCTGCTCGAGTTCGGTCTCGACACGCTGCGCGACCTGCCGGACTTCGAGGCGCTCGAGGATGCCGGACTGCTGTCGAAGGAGAAGTTGCTGGCTGGTGACATCATGCCAGGGTTTGCCGATGACGGCGATCCTGACACTGGTGCCGTCATGGACGAATAGTAGACACGCGCCAGGACAGGAGGGGTCCGCCACCTCAGCACGTCTAGGCCAGCACAGGGCTGTGTTGGGTGCTTGGATCTCGGCCTCGTCTGATGCTTGCCTAAGAAGTCGGCGAAGCGGGCGATCAGTTCATCATGGCCGCCCCGCCAGGATCATCCGGCGCCGCGCGCGACCGCGGCGGCTCTTCGGCCTGCATCTCGGCGCCAAAAACATTCCGAGGGAGCGACGGCGAGCGCGCAATCGGAGCGATCGGCTGCTGGCCTCTCTCGATGCCATTCACAATGCAGCGCTGGCTGGCCTGAAGGAGCATGACCGTCTCGTGCTGGCGAAAAGCCAGATGGAGCGGCGGCTCAAACAACGGCGCTCCAACTCGAAATTGGCCGACCTGGTCGAACTGGTGTTCTCGCGGCTACTTGTCTCGACAAGCATGATCCAGGACGGGCCGAAGGTGACAAAACAGGGGGCGCTCAACCTAGTCGGCGAGCTCGACCTGCGCGAGATGACGGTCAGGGGAAAGTTTCGGGCATGGGGAATTGTCTAGTCCGCAGCCATTCGCTACTAACTTTACGAAATTATCGAACTTGACGAACTTGACGATCAGCAACCATATTGGTGACAGCAGGAGGTTGTCACCATGGCCGCTCCAAAACGCAGCAATCATAGCGGGACCGCATCCCATTCGGCAGTCGCCGCCTTGAGTTTCACCACGAAGCTGCCGGCACAGGCCCACTTCAAAAAGGTGCTGCTCGAACGCTATCAGGAAGCGATCGCACGCAGCCGCAAGATCGGCCATCGCGTATCGTTCCGGGTAGAGGTCGATCCAACGGCTGGTGCGCAGACGATCACGCCGGTCGAAGAGCAACCGATCGTTTCAGACGATACCTTTCCCGTCGAGGACACGGGCATGCCCGATGCCGAACTCGAGGCGGCTCTTGCCGGAGCGCGCGCGCGCGGCCGCAAGCGTGTCGCCGAAATTGTCGCTGGCAAGGACATGCTGAGCGCGGATGCCTTTGCCAAGCTGCTTGGCACGTCGCGCGTGACGGTCAACGCCAGGCGGCAAAGCGGACAGGTGCTCGGGATCGATGGCGCCAAACGCGGCTTCCGTTTTCCTGTGTGGCAACTCGACAAGGACGGTCGTCCCTTCGCCGCATTGCCGGCGTTGCATGCCATGTTGGGCAACAGTGCGTGGGCCGTCTATCGGTTTCTGGTGTCGCGCCATGGCGCCCTCGGTGGCCGGACCGGCCTTCGAGCCCTTCAACAAGGCGATGACGCCTCCGTCATGGCCGCGGCGGAAGGCATGGCCAGGGGCGATTTCGACTGAATGCCCGGCGTTCCTCCTCCACCCGATTTCGCCCGCGCAAAGCTCGAAATCGAGACCATACCGCGGGGTCGGACGTTCGGTCGGATCTACTGGAGTACCTATCCCGCTCCATTGGGATACGGGAAGTCGCCGAGCCGATTCAGCGATCCTCGACGCCGCGTCGACGCCAATCGGTTTGGCGTTCTTTACCTCGGTGACTCCCTGAAGGTGTGCTTCCTCGAAACCGTGCTCCGCGATCGCCGCGAAGGAATCCTTGACGACCTTCCGATAGATGAGGTGGGAACTGACCCGACGGCGCTATGCGGAGATCGCGACCACGGCGGACCTACGCCTGGTCGACCTCAGAGGCGACAATGCCGTTCGGATGGGTGTGCCGACCGATGTCGCTCGGGCACAGCGCCAGAACTTGGCACGCCGGTGGTCACTGGCGTTTCACGAGCATTCGTCTCGGCCCGACGGGATCATTTATTCCTCGCGCCTCAATGAGGCGACCAATCTTGCCATTTACGATCGCGCGTTACCGAAGCTTCAGGCGAAGCGTGTGGTGACGCTTCTCGGCGCGCGAGGGCTGGCTCAGGTTCTGGAGGATTTCAGGGTGGGGTTGGTGTGAGATGCAGCTCGTATCCGTATCGCTTGGCGAAGCGTCCACTACGCCGGAGCAACGGAACCACCGGTGGATGGCCGGTTGCCGACCGGCCGGTTTCAGAAGAGCGAAGCGGGATGGCTGCCTATGTTCATAGGATCCAAATCCGATCCACAATCCGACATTCGTGCGGCTTTTCCTAGATCGACTTTCATACCCCCAAACGGCTCGTTTTGACGCGCGGATTGGCCGGATCCGGTAGGGCGCCGCTTGCATCGAAAACTCTGTAACATGCCGGTTGCTTATGCATGCTCTCTGCTTTAGTCAGAATGGAGCTACGACAGCGCACATTTTAGTGGCCGGGGGGGCTGTTGTTTATGAACCGATTTCCAGTGCTCGAGCGGATTCGGATTACAAACTATCGCCTCTACCCTGGTGAGCCTGACGCCCCCGGCATCGACTTCCAATTTCAGCAGGGTGTTTCCCTACTTGCCGGTATAAATGGCTTAGGCAAGACGACGCTGATAGACATGATCTATCGCCTCATCCTAGGCCCTTGGGAGCTGCCGAAGGACGCAGGCAGCGCAAAATTCGGCGCGGCTGCGCGAGACAACGTCTCGGCGTGGCAGGGCAAGACGACCTTCTTCACTCAGCGTCGCTGACCGTGCGGCCACCGCTGAAGCCACGCTTTGGTTCAGGCTCGGGAACACTGCGTTCGTTGTCCGACGGGCTCTTTCGAACTTGCAGCTCCTTTCGGTTGAAGTAAACGGCACCGCCATAGCGGTATCGTCTGATGAGATTGTTTATCGGACCGAACTCGGCAACGCCGCCAATGCGTCCGCGTTCGTCGACTTTCTGACTGTCGTTAAGTATTTGACCTTTTTCAACGAGGAGCGGCGCGACATCCTCTGGGATGATCAGGCCCAACGTCAGTTTTTTCGAATACTATTTTCTACTCCTACCGAGGCGCTGCAATGGATCGAACTAGAACAGGAAATCAGTCGCGCTGACAGCCGCGCCCGCAATCATTCGGCCTCGGCCTTCCAGTTCGAAGGAGACCTCAGGAAGCTTGAGGCCCTCCTCGTGAACAACGCGGGTGTTACTGCCCGCCTTCAGGCAGAGCAGAGCCTGTTGGATGCAGATATGCACCGGCGAAACTCCTTGCAGAGCAGTTCCGCCGACCAAGAAATGGACCTGCAAGCTCTGCGGCGGGACTTGGAGCGAACTAAACTGGTCGAGGCCGACGCTCGCCGTGGTGTGGAGGAAATCCGCTTTTCCAAGTTGGATGAACTATTCCCCAAGTGGAACGACACCGCTCGTTATATTTACACGCAGCTGTTTTCAGATGGACGCTGTCTTGCATGTGAGCAGCACACGGATCGAGCGCTACAGCTCGAGAAGCTGCTGGCTGACGATCTCTGCGTTGTCTGCGGCAGCGACCTTAAGGCCTCGCCCGTGCCCCACATTCATAACGAGAAGCGTGTCGAGCGCGATCTGAAAGCCGCACTTGCTGCCATGGAAGCCGCTACCGTCCAGAAGATCGCTCTTCACGAGGCTGAGGCAACGGCTGAACAGGCTTGGCGCGCAACGCTCACCGAACTTGCGACAGTGACAACTTCTATCAACCAACGGCTGCGGGACACCAGCGCGCTCAGGAAACAGCTGCCGCCAGACCCAGCCGACATAGCGCAACTGCGCGTCAACATCGAGCAGTTACGCAAAAGCCAGCGTCAAGAGGAAGAGAAAAGGCAGTCTGCCGAGGCCGTTTATGAACAGCTGCTAGTTAGCGTGAATAGTAGAATAGAGACCGCCACTGGTCGTGTAGCAACAATCTTTCAGGATTTGATTAAACGCTTTCTGGAGGAAAGCTGTACATTGTCGTACACGACAGTGAGGGACAGGCCAAGCCAGGGCGGGCGGCAGTTCCTCTACCCATCTCTCCGCTTTGAAATGAGCGCAGCTGCTTTCGAAGGACAACAGGTGAGAGCCACTCCAGACGATGTGTCGGAATCCCAGCGCCAGTTCATCGACTTAGCATTCCGGATGGCGTTGATGGAGGCGGGTTCGCAGGACGGGGCAATCTCCCTCGTCATCGAGACTCCCGAGGCAAGCCTGGACGCAATCTTCATGGGACGGGCCGCCGCAATGTTCCGCGAGTTTGCCAAGGGCGAGAGAAGCGTTGTTGTTACGTCCAATTTGACCAGTTCGGTCATGATACCAGCACTTATGGGTAACTATACAGACGATGCCGGAGAGCTTGAAAAACGGCAAACTCGTGTGCTCAACCTCCTGAAAGTGGCTGCACCCAATGCGGCAGTCATGCATCATCGTGACCAATATCTCGAGTTTCTCGATCAGGGCATCCGGGGGCAAAAATCGTGAGCGCGCGTACCCAGCGGGTCAAGCATCGGGTGAGACTACTACAGTTGCTCGCAGCAGCTGATCGAGCTGCACTTGCGCCGATCTCGATCGACAAGCTGCATGCATTTGCATACTTGGCCGATATCCTGAGCCCGGTCTGGAATCTCCGCCCTTTTGAGGATAGGATTGGAAGAACCGGACGGGCGCCCTACTATCCGGACTTGCAGCGCGAGTTGGATTTCATGGTCGCCATGGGATTGGTGCTGCCAAGCGACATATCTTACGTTCGCAAAGAAGGGCAGCCAGCTGTCCTGACTGCTCACTTTGCCCTGCCGAACGACTCTGCGACTGTGAAGTCTATCAGGTCGGCATGTGGCAACGATGCGGAATTAGCAGCACAACAGACCTATCTCAACGCCTTGGCAGACGCTTTGGCGTCACTCCCGGATGATGACATTTCCGCAGCCGCGACCCACGACTTAGTCTACGAGAAATCATCGAATGAATCGCAGGATTTTATAGACCTCGCGAGCCTGAGTTCGCGTACCAGTCGGGCCGTCGCGTCCTTCGACAAGGCGTTTCCTGGCACAAAGCTTACACCTGCTCGGCGGCTCGTCATGTACGCTCACTATTTGGGGCACCGCGTCCATGCTTGATAGTGATGAGTTTGGCGCCAAGCTCCTTCAAGATCCAAGCTTCGTGGCAGGGGCGGCGGAGGGTCTGGCCGCTTCCAACGTCGATGAGGATCCTATCCTGAGTTTTTTTGACAGGGTACGCTACACAACTCTAAAGTCACTTGACAAGGCTGCGGCTGCTGGCGCCGGGGCGGTCGGTGGCGCACCTGCGATCTTGGTTCTTTCGGAAAGGCCGCAGGCGGACGCGAAAGCAATTGATGTTAACGCGCATCGGCTCGTTGACATCGATCTGAAGGATCCGGCGGATTGGCAGGGCAAGCTGGTGATCTGTGCCAGTCATGCTACAGCTGGCTGGTGGATCGAGCTGCCCGAGGGTTCCGTCGACCAAGCGCTCGAGCTTTTGAACGCTCACGGTCTCGGCCATTCACCCCTCGCTATCGTTTATCCTGCTGCCCGGGCATTGAGCTGTTTCCAAGACGGCGGAATGTCGGATGAGCCCCCAATAAAGCTCGATCTGCCCCTCAACTCCCGACAGGTCACGTTGAACGACATTTTCGAAGTCCTCGAAGATGTAAGAAAAAACAGTCTCCTAACGCCCATGATAGGGCCACCCAAGTTTTGGAATGACGGCCCCGCGTATGTTCCAGGCGAAGAAGCAGAAAGACAGATTCAGTGGATCGCTGCGGCACAATTACGATCGAACTTTCGACCCCTCATTGTTGATACGGAGCAAGTCACCCCGGTTGGTCGCATTGACATCGTAATGACGAACACGGCGGGGACCGGGGCGGCTCAGCAATATCCGGCTATAATCGAGCTGAAAGCGCTGAAGTCGAAAACACACGCTGCGAACAAGGTCCCAGACTCTACCAACGTCAAAGCGATATTGAAGGGTATTCGGCAAGCAAAGGCCTATAGGGAGACGAAAGGCGCAAATCTTGGTGTTATGGCCAGCTTTGATATGCGGGCGACAAAAACCGATATTCTCAATGAAGAGCTATGTAAGCTGGCGGTCGCTAAATACATTACTGACGAGCGAATCGCCGTCTACAACTTCTATGTTTATGGGGATACGGCGCACGCTCAGGACGAGGCCGCGGCCGCCTAGCGCTGAAACACGATCAATGACTCGGCCAACTCGTGCCGCCCGCCTTGTTGAGGAGAAGCTCGCATTGATCGGAATGGCTCCGACGAGACTACCTTAAAACTCAGGTCGCTTGCCTGAGCAGTGAGAATCTCGCCCACGGGAACATCGATGCCACCATAGCGGCTATCGCCTACCACCATGTAGACGCGCCCGTCTGTTCGAAGGCTACGATGTAGTTCCGATAAAATCGCGAACATGTCTACAAAGTATGCACCAACCATATCTGGGATACGTTTATTCCACAGCTTCGATCGGACACCCTCCAGCGAGGACATCGTTCGGTCTAGTGCCGCGTTTCCGGTCTGTGGGACGTCCATGTCCCTCGATATTTGAACATGGCTTCGAAGCGTCGCTTCACGCAGCGCTCGGTTGTCCGCGAGACTTCCCAAATAGCCCAGTGCCCACAGCTCGATATTATAGACATCCGTATAATCGAACGAGTTCGGGTATGGCGGCGAAAAGACGGCAAGATCCGTCTCGCCGACACAAGATAACAAACGACGAGCATCGCCCCGTAACAAGGAGTATGCTCGACACTTCCTGGTATCAAAACGCCTGAGATCAAAAAGAGCGCTGAGTACTCCACGCTCGAAATGCTGATCTACCGCTCCAGGCGGGGTGGGTCGCGATTGCCAATTCTTCCTGTAACGACGTCCCTTGCCGGAAACGACCGCGTTGCTCACCGGGACGGCCGCAGAAGCAAGGAGTACGCGAAAGAGCCGCGCTATGTTGGGTTCGGTTACGCTGTCAATCGCTTCGCGAAACGCCGAGAAGCGGCCCGCCACTTCTGTTGAGAATAGGAATCTGCCATTCACCCCTGGCTCAAGGAAGGTCTCAGGGGCGCTCGCGAAAAAACGCTTTGGCGCTAAAAACTTACCCTTTGCATGTTGTATGACCCGAGCATATTCCTTAACGACCAATTCGAGATCATAAATGGCCAACTTGGCCTCGATTAAATCAGCCAGAAATGGATTGACTTCGATCGTCGTCGGTGTTGCGCCCAAGAATTGCGCAGCGAGCGCGGTGGTGCCCGAGCCGCCAAATGGGTCGACGACGCGCGTGACGTCCTTAGTTTCCTCGATTGCCCGGTACGTAAGCTCTGGAGCGAACGCTTCCTTAAAGCTACGCCAGCTCTGGAATGGAATTGCCGCTGATCCAGCATTCGTACCGATCGCGGCCAAGTCGCGCTCACCCGTCCATTGGCGAAAGTCCGTATGATCTTGTGCGCGCATTGCGGTCATGACGTAGCCTTAATCTGCCTTGGAAGCATAAACAACATCATGCTGGTGCAGAACTGGCGATCGATCTGGCGGGCGGCACTTCGTTCTACCTCAAGACCGGGTTGGAACGCCGCTTCCGAAACATCCAGGCCGCCGCTTCCGTCCGCTGCAGGCCGAAACTCAGGCTCGCTACACACCGGAGATCTGGCGCTGGGGCTGCCAACGGCGACGGTGTTTTGAGGAAAGCGAGCCCCGGCCTAGCAGCAATCCAGCGAGGAGGATCTCCATTCCCGAATCCCGAAGGGTGTGCGGCTGCTTTTAGGCGGCGGCAAAAGCCGGTCTAAACGGCCGGGATGAGGCGCGAAGCTGACGCTGGCGGGGAATTTGAACCGAATACCCGATCACCTCATGTTCATGATGTGTGCTTCGAACGTCGCATAATTGGCAGTCCGGAACCCGCACTGCGGCGGCACCATCGCCATGCAGCCACGTCTTTCCAATCAGCCGCAGCCCATCCAGTACCTCAACGCCAGAACACCACAGCCGCTCTTCTTGACAGCCGTCTTATAAGTTATAAGTTAATGATAGATTTTGAACAGGGGGCGCGTCACGGCGTTTGTTCGTATCTCCGGAGTGCCGCATCTCGTCTTTTCTTGGCTCGACCTGACGATGGTGTCTTCGAAGCTTACGATCGTGATGCCAACGTTGTCCCACGCACGCACGCCACTGGATGTCCGGGTTTCAAAATTTTCATTACAAAGGACTGTGCCTTGGCGACGCCGGACCGCCGCGCTTCGTCGAAGCCATGACGCGTCGGTGCGTGCTGGAGCTTGGTGTCGAGCGGGACTTACACAGACCGAGCGCGGCCTCGCTGCCCGGTCCGACATGCCTTCATCCGCGCCTTCGGCGGCGCCACGCCCGTGAACATTCGACGCGCGCGTGAGCCACACCAACGTGGCGGGATCACAACCGAGTTGCGCGAGCCTTGCTGGAAGCGCCACAGCACTACCTGGCTCATTGGGCCAATCATTCATAAGGCTGAGCCATGAGAGAGAATGAGAATGTCTATGTCGTAACCGGCGGCACGCATGGCATCGGCGCCGCCTGTGTCCGGCGCCTTGCCGAGCAGGAGAATGCGGCCGTCATCTTCACCGGTCGCGACCAGGATGCCGCGCGAGAGATCGTGTCCAGCATCGCCAATGTCCATTTCATCGCCTGTGATGTGCGCAACGAAGACGAATGCCGAACCGTCATCAATACGGCGATGACGATTGGTAATGGAAAGATCGCTGGACTGGTCAACAACGCCGGCATGACGGGGCGAGGGGCTTTCGAGAGCGCCACCCTCAGGGATTGGGACGAGATCATGACGGTGAATGCACGCTCATCGTTCATCTTTACCAGCGCGGCGCTGCCAGGACTGCGCGCTGCGCGTGGATCGGTGGTAATGATCTCATCGGTGGCCGGGCTGATGGGCGAGGAAGGTTTGGCCATCTACTCCGCCTCCAAGGCCGCGCTGATCGCCTTGACCTTGTCGCTGGCATTGGAGATCAGCGACGTTCGCTTCAATGCGGTTTGCCCCGGCCAGATCGCAACCCGGATGATGGCGGGCACGCTTGCCATTCCTGGCCGCAGGGCTCTGCTGGAGAGCCGCATCCCAGTGGGTCGGTTGGGAACTCCCGAAGATGTCGCGGAGGCCGTGGCCTGGCTGTTGTCGCCGGCTGCGTCCTTCGTCAACGGCATCGTCATGCCGGTCGACGGCGGCGAGAGCGCGGGGT
>NZ_JAMYLA010000038.1:0-64377 GCF_040317725.1 Mesorhizobium sp. M1396
TCGTGCCGACCTGGGCAACTTCCTCGGAGGTCTTGATCTTCTTGGCAGCCTTGCCGAGCGCCGCGACGACTTCGGTCACGGCCAGATCGATGCCGCGCTTCAGGTCCATCGGGTTCATGCCGGCGGCAACGGCCTTGTTGCCTTCCTGGACGATCGACTGCGCCAGAACGGTCGCGGTTGTGGTGCCGTCGCCGGCGATGTCGTTGGTCTTCGAAGCAACTTCGCGGATCATCTGCGCGCCCATGTTTTCGAACTTGTCGGAAAGTTCGATTTCCTTGGCGACGGTGACCCCGTCCTTGGTGATGCGCGGTGCGCCGAACGACTTGTCGATGACGACGTTGCGGCCCTTGGGGCCGAGCGTGACCTTCACCGCGTCGGCGAGGATGTTGATGCCGTGAAGCATGCGCTCACGGGCATCGCGGGAGAATTTTACGTCTTTGGCAGCCATTTTTTTACTCCTGGGCATCTCGCCCGAAATTCAGATTTGATGGTGCGAAGGAAAGGCCTGATATCAGCCGATGATGCCCATAATGTCGGATTCCTTCATGATCAGAAGGTCTTCGCCATTGAGCTTGACTTCGGTACCCGACCACTTGCCGAACAGGATGCGGTCGCCGGCCTTGACGTCCAGCGGGACCAGCTTGCCAGCTTCGTCACGAGCGCCGGAGCCGACGGCGATGATCTCGCCTTCCTGCGGCTTTTCCTTCGCCGTATCCGGGATGATGATCCCGCCGGCGGTCTTGGATTCGGATTCGACCCGGCGAACGACCACGCGGTCATGCAGCGGCCGGAAATTCGACTTTGCCATTTTTGGATGTCCTTGGTGCGGATGTTGAACGGTTCTCCGTTGCCGGAGCGTGCTTAGCACTCAGCGGAAGCGAGTGCTAACGCGGCAATGAGATAAGCCGCATGCTCCTGCTAGTCAAGACGAAAGAGCAAAGAGCAAAGAGAAAAGAGCAGACAGCAAAGAGAAGAGAGCAAAGAGCGTGTAAGCATCGAGCCGTTTATGTGAACAATGTCGGGTATCAGACATATATGGGGCGGCTCACCCTTTGTATTTGAGCTTTATTCAGATGGCACGAATGATGCAACAGGTGATGCATTTGATCGCATCCAGAGGCTCGCACGGGGTCGTGCTGCGTCAGCTCGGTCATGTCGAGCTTCAGAAGGCCATTTTGGCATTGGTTCTGTTGCCCTATTCCCATTCATGACCAGTCCTGCGCGCGTGAGCCGGCCGGCTAGATTCCAACCACGAGAGCGCCGCCGCTGAGACCCGCACCCGCCGCCGACAGAAGGATTTTCTCTCCAGGCTGGAATGGCTCCGTCTGGTTGGCGAGCGAGAGCGACAGCGGGATCGTCGCGGCCGAAGAGTTGCCGTATTCGGCAATCGTCTTGACAATTGCTTGGTCCGCGATGCCGAGGTTCCTCCCGACCGCGTCGAAAATCCGAGTATTGGCCTGATGCGGCACGAACCGGCCGAGATCGTGTGGCCGCACTCCGGCAGCGGCTAGCGCGTTTATCGAGCAATCGGTCATCATCTCGACGGCCTTTGCGAACACTTCGCGGCCGTCCGCCATCCTCATCCGGGTTTGCGCGAGATCGAGGTCACCGTGGAACGGCTTGTTGCTTCCTCCTGCGGGAATCTGGATCAGCCCGTAGCGCGAGCCGTCCGAAGCCACCGAGGCACCGAGAATGCCCCGATCAGCATCATCGCACTGACCGATCACCAGGGCGCCGGCGGCATCGGCAAACAGGACCGAGCTTGCGCGCTCGGCTGGATTGATGCGGCGGCTGAGGATGTTGGCGGCGATAACAAGGCTCGCTTTGCCGTGCAGGCGGGTAAATCCGTCCGCAAACATCAGCGCATAGATGAAGCCGGCGCAGGCGCCGGTCAGATCCACCGCGCCTGCGCGGCCAAGGCCAAGCTTGTGTGCGACCAGCGGCGCGCTGGGCGGCAGAAGATGGTCGGGCGTCGAGGTGGCAAGCAACAGCAGACCGATGTCGTGGCGCGCAATACCGGCGTTCGCCAGCGCCATGTCGCCGGCCTGCGCAGCAAGACCAGACAGCGTGTCTTCGTCGGTTGCCCAGAAGCGCGACCGTATCCCGGTACGCCTTTCGATCCAGCCTGGATCAAGACCGAGATTGCTCTCGATTTCGGCATTCGCCACCTTTCGCCCAGGCGCATGATGGCCAAACCCGAGAATGCGCGACGACTTGCTCATGGCCTGGACCCGAAGCGTTCGCCCGCCTCCTCAATGGCGTCATAGAGTCGCTCGAGCTCGTCGCCGGTGATGCAATAGGGTGGCAGAAGGTAGAGGACATTGCCGAGCGGGCGCACAAGTAGCCCTCGCTCGAGGAAGAAAGCGCGCAGTTTCGGTCCGATCTCGGCGAGATAACCTGCGGAACCGGTTCGCAGGTCGAGCGCCGCGATCGTGCCGGTCGCCCGGCAGTCGGTGAAGAAGCTGTTGTCGCGAAAGCGTCGAAGCCCGGTGGCCTGCATTGCGCTCAAGGCCGCAATGCGCTCGGCCACCGGCTCGTCCCGCCAGATCTCGACATTGGCAAGTGCTGCCGCGCAGGCAATCGGGTTGGCAGTGTAGGAGCTCGAATGGAAAAACGTCTTCTTCCGGTCCTCGGAATAATGAGCCTGGAAGATGGCATCGGTGGCAAGCGTTACGGCCAGCGGGATGGCGCCGCCGGTCAGGCCTTTCGAGGTGCACAGGATATCTGGAGAGATCGATGCCTGCTCGCAGGCGAACATGGTTCCGGTCCGCCCCCAGCCGGTCATCACTTCGTCGGCGATCAGCAGCGTGCCGGAGGCCTCAGTGATCTTCTTCAATTCGGCCAGAATTGAAGCCGGATACATCAGCATGCCGCCGGCGCCCAGCACCAGCGGCTCGACGATTAAGGCTGCGGCTCGTCGATCGCGGGTCACAGCCTCTAAACGATCCAGCGTCTCCTGCTCGCGCCCCGCTGCCGGAAAGGGGATGGTGGCGACCTCGAACAGCAAGGGTTCGTAGGCGGCGTTGAACACGCCACGCGCACCGACGCTCATCGTGCCGATCGTGTCGCCATGATAGCTGTGATGCATGACGACGATGCGCGAGCGTGGGGCGCCGATGTTGCGGAAATAACCGAGTGCCATCTTCAGCGCTACTTCGACCGAGGTCGAGCCACTGTCGGAATAGAACACCCAGTCGAGTCCAGCGGGAGCGAGGCCGACAAGCGCCTTGGCCAAGCGCTCTGCCGGCTCGTGCGTGAAGCCCGCAAAGATAATCTGGTCGAGGCTCGACGCGGTTGTCTCGATTGCCTTCATGATGCGGGGATGGCGGTGGCCATGTGTGACGACCCACCAGGAGGAGATGGCGTCCAGGATGCGGGCGCCGTCGGCCCTGCGGAGATAGGCGCCTTCAGTCCGGACGATTTCTGGGATCGCAGGCTCGAGCGCGTGCTGGGTGAAGGGATGCCACACATGAGACTGCGACATCAGTCACCTCCAGTAATCGAGGCGAAGGCGAAGCCGGCAATCATTGCGTCCCTCAGTGTCTTGCCCGTCAGCAGATCGAGGTGCGGCAGCCTGCCGAGCTGCGGCGCACCGCTGAATTCCACGATGGTCCGTTGCGTATCGGCCATCTCATCGCCGATGAAAGCGATGCCGGCCAACGGGATGGATCGGGCGCGGAGCGCCTCGATCGAGAGCAAGGTGTGGTTGATGGTGCCGAGCGTGGTGCGGGCGCACAGAATGACGGGCAGCCGCCATTCAGCGAAGATGTCGATGAGCCTTGTGCGCCGGTTAAGCGGCACCATCAGGCCGCCGGAGCCTTCGATGACGAGCGGCGTCGGTAGCACGGGAAAAGCAAGATCGGCAGCCTTGATCGCCACGCCGTCGATCTCGGCCGAACGATGCGGCGACAGCGGGCTCCGCAAGCGGTAGGCTTCCGGCAGCACGCGCTCTGAGGGCAAGCCGGCAAGCCGCGCGACCACCTCGCTGTCGGTCTCGCCGTCGAGGCCCGATTGCACCGGTTTCCAGTAAAAGCCGTCGAGCAAACCGGCGAGCCCAGCCGCAAACACGGTCTTGCCAACTCCCGTGTCGGTTCCGGTGATGACGATGCGTTGGGTCATATCGCCTCCGGCAATCTTTGGGCCAACACCTCGACCAGCGCCTCGACCATGGCGGAAATGTCGGCTTCGCCGATATTGAGCGTCAGTGAGATGCGCAGCCGCGACGTGCGCACGGTCGGAGGACGAATACCGCGTATGTCGAAGCCGCGGGCCTGCAGGCGCGCCGCCACTGCCATGGTGCGCCTGACATCGCCGATTACGAGGGGCTGGATCTGCGAGCCGCTGGGTATCACGCCGCAGCGCTCGGCCAGCTGGCGGCCGGCGAGGGCAACGCGTTCATGCAGCTGAACACGCCGCATAGGCTCGTCGGCGAGCATTGCGAGTGCTTCGCGCACTGCCACTGCCATCAGCGGCGATGGCGCGGTGGCGTAGATGAATGGCCGGCAACGGTTGATCAGATACTCGCACAGTGTCCTCGGCCCGGTCACGAGCCCACCAGATGCGCCGAGCGCCTTGCCGCAGGTGTGGAGCGCGACGATGTTGTCGCGGCCCTCGAAAGCGGCGGCAAGCCCCCGGCCGTCCGGTCCCCAGACGCCGGTCGAATGCGCCTCGTCAATGACGATGAATGCGCCGTGCCGATCGGCAAGCGCGACCAGGCTCTCCAAAGGCGCGCAGTCGCCATCCATGCTGTAAAGGCTTTCCACCGCGATCCAGACGCATCCCATGCCGCCTGCGGCGCGCCAACGTGTGATCGCATCCTCAACAGCGGTTGCATCGTTGTGCGCGGCCAGCACGAACTGTGCGCGCCCGGCCTGCGCACCCTCATGCATGCTGGCATGGGCGAGCTCATCGAGAACCAAAAGATCGCCTTTCTGCGGCAGGGCACTCAGCAGAGCGAAGTTGGCGATGTAGCCGCTGCTGAAGAACAGCGCGCGGTCGGCTCCAAAGAATGCCGCCGCGTCTGCCTCGAGCTGCTCGTGTTCCGGTGCATTGCCGCGCAACAGCCGCGACCCGGTGGCGCCAACCGGCGTGCCCCGCGCAATCGCCGCCACAACAGCATCGCCAAGTCTCCTGGACGAGGCCAGCCCGAGATAGTCGTTCGACGAGAAGTCCAGCCCGGCGCGGGGCGAAAGCGTCCGCAGCCGGTCCTTGCGCGCCAGCCTCTTCAAGGTCGCATCATAACTGGCAAGCGGCGCCCCGTTCATTGCGCTTCGAGTTCCATCGGCTCGATGCCAAGGCGCCGGAACAGCAGGGTATCCTTGTCCTCACCGGGATTGTCCGCCGTCAGCAGCGTGTCGCCGACGAAAATCGAGTTGGCGCCGGCAAAAAAGCACAGCGCCTGCATCTCATCGGTCATGGCCATACGGCCGGCGGAGAGACGGATATGCGATTTCGGCATCATGATGCGCGCCAGCGCGATCACGCGCACGAATTCGATCGGCTCAATGGGCTTGGCATCGGCAAGCGGCGTGCCGGCGATCGGAATCAGCATGTTGATCGGAACGCTTTGCGGATGTTCCGGCAGATTGGCCAGCGTCACCAACATGTCGATCCGGTCCACCGGCTCCTCGCCCATGCCGATAATGCCGCCGCAGCAGACCTTGATGCCGGATCGACGAACCTGCTCAAGCGTGTCGAGCCGCTCGGCATAGCCGCGCGTGCTGATGATCTCGCTGTAGTAGCGTTCCGACGTATCGATGTTGTGGTTGTAGTAGTCGAGGCCCGCTTGCTTCAGTCGAGCGGCTTGCTCAAGATCGAGCATGCCGAGCGTCATGCAGGTCTCCATGCCCAGCGCCTTGACGCCTTCGACCATCGCCACCACCGCATCCATGTCGCGCGCCTTGGGGTTTCGCCAGGCCGCGCCCATGCAATAACGCGTGGCGCCGGCATCACGCGCCTTGGTCGCCTCGGCGATGACGCGCCGGACCTCCATCAGCTTCGACGCCTTCAGGCCGGTTTCGTGACGCGCCGACTGGCTGCAATAGCCACAATCCTCCGGGCATCCTCCCGTCTTGATGCTGAGCAGCCGGCTGAGCTGGACCTTGTTTGGATCGAAATTCTGGCGGTGCACCGTTTGCGCCAGGAAGAGGAGATTGTTGAAGGGGGCATGGTAAAGTGCCTGAGCCTTCTCCAGGGTCCACGCTCCGGGGTCAGGGGATTGAGCCTGTGGCGATGTCTGCGTTGAACTTGCCGTTTGCATGTCCATGCTGTTCCTCCGGTCTGTCTTGCGGGGTCTTTGCTATCTGACTGTTGACGATCGGAGAGGACAGTTGACCCAATCCTGACTCAGACAATCATGAGCCCCGATGGTCGAGGCCGATATCCAGGATCGGCGCGCTGTGGATGAGTCGGCCGACCGAAATCAGATCAACGCCGGTCGCGGCAACCGCCCGCGCTGTATGGGACGTGATCCCGCCAGAAGCCTCGGTGATAGCGCGGCCACCGACCATTGCGACGGCGCGGCGAAGATCGGGGAGGGACATGTTGTCGAGCAGAACCGCATCGGGAGCGAAGCCAAGTACCTCCTCCAACTGGGCCAGAGTATCGACCTCGACTTCGATCTTGACGAGATGACCGGCCGCTCTTCGTGCTCGCTCGAGCACTGGGCGGACGCCGCCTGCGATGGCGATGTGGTTGTCCTTGATCAAAATTGCATCGTCCAGACCGAAGCGGTGATTGGACCCGCCACCTGCGCGCACGGCATACTTTTCGACTGCCCGCAATCCGGGCGTCGTCTTGCGGGTGCAGACGATCTTCGCGCCATACCCACGAACCGCAGCGACGATCGATGCCGTTGCCGTGGCGATGCCGCTCAGATGGCACAAAAAATTGAGTGCCGTCCTTTCGGCTGTGAGAATGGCCCGGGCCGGGCCAACCACTGATGCAATGATCTCTCCATCCACGACATTGCAGCCGTCTGCGCGCTCCACCGAGATTTCGACAGCAGGATCAATCAAGTGGAAAGCGAGCATCGCCAGATCGAGGCCGGCGACAACTCCGGACTGTCGCGCCACCAACACGGTTCCCGCTTGGTATTCCTTCGGGACGATGGCCTGCGTGGTCAAGTCGCCGGCTCTGCCAAGATCTTCAAGAAGAGCTGCCCGTACAAGCGGCTCAAGCACGACCGTGGGTAGCGGTGAAAGTGTCATCACTTCGGCCCTTCGAGACTTGGCGAGTGTCCGAGTCCCCGCGCTGTAGCCAAGGCGGCTTCGAGGGTGATTTCGGACCGTCGGGCGGCAGTCGCATGATGAGGAAAATCTGTCCGGTAATGAGCGCCGCGGCTTTCTTCGCGCAACAAGGCGGCAACCGCGATCATTAGCCCGACAGCCGCCGGATCCGAGACCGCATCCTTGCTTTCGGCGAGCGGCAATAAGGCACGCGCGGCTGCTTTCAAACCTTCACCATCCCGGACGATGCCGAGTGCGCGCGACAGGAAAACACGCACGGGTATCGGAGCGGGCGGTGGGTAAACGTTGGCAAACGCAGGCCTTGTTCTGCGCGCAGGCGTCCCGGCGACACTTTCAGCGACCCAGCGGGCGCACACGATGGCTTCTGTCAAGGAATTGCTGGCGAGCCTGTTGGCGCCATGCAGTCCTGTCGAAGCGACTTCGCCGCAGGCCCACAGCCCCTTGACGGAGGTTCTGCCGGAGCTGTCCACTGCAACGCCACCCATGTGGTAGTGTTGGGCCGGCCGAATGGGGATGAGATCGCGGGCGGGATTGATGCCCGCTCCACGACAGGCTGATGCGATTGTCGGGAAATGTCGAGCGAATGCCGGGCCAGGCCGTTGTCGGGCGTCGAGAAAAACACGGTGGCCGTCCGCAAGATGGTTCCACACGGCCCGGGCCAAGACATCGCGAGGCGCAAGTTCCGCCCCTGGCACGCTCTGGAGAAAAGCCTGGCCGGTTTCATCGATCAGGGCAGCACCTTCGCCTCGGACAGCCTCGCTGACCAGCGCCATAGGGCGTTCCGGGCCGTCAAGCGCGGTCGGGTGGAACTGGATGAATTCGAGGTCGGCTAGGACAGCTCCAGCGCGGGCCGCAAGTGCAAGGCCTTGTCCGCAACTTCCCCAAGGGTTCGTGGTGTCGAGAAACAGTCCCCCGATGCCACCGGTGGCGAGGACGACCCGCCGTGAGCCGAAGAAGAAAGGTCCGATCGAACAGCTCGCCCAGACGCCCCGGATCGCATTCTCTCGCACGGCCAGCCGGCGCGCTTCCACGCCCTCCACGACAACTATCGACGGAGTGGAACGCACAGCCGCGATCAGGGCACGCATGATCTCACGCCCGGTGCCGTCCCCATGCGCATGAACGATGCGACGTCGGCTGTGTGCGGCCTCCAATCCGAGGCACAGTGATCCTTTCGGCGTGCGGTCAAAGGGAACCCCAAAGGCCGCAAGCCCCTCTATCGCCTTGGGCGCGGCTTGGAGGATGCGGCTCGCCACGTCTCTGTCGCAGAGACCATCCCCGGCAGCAAGCGTATCGGCCAGGTGCATTGCCGGCTCGTCGTCTTCGCCGAAACTTGCAGCCAGACCCCCCTGTGCCCAGGTGCTCGAATTGTCAGCTCCCAGCAGCGACCTTGACAGAAGAAGCACCGGCTCCGGCGACAGTTGAAGCGCGGTCATCAGTCCGGCGATGCCGCCGCCGATGATGATGGGACGCCCGAAGAAGCTGCGGAGGTCGGCGCTCAAACTGCCAGCATCCGTTCGACCGCAAGCCGCGCGCGCCCGGCGATCCCGGGTTCGATGGTTACGACATGTTGGTTCTGCTCGAGCGCCGTGCGGATGTTGGCAAGCGTGATCCGCTTCATGTGCGGGCACAAATTGCAGGGCCGGATGAACTCGACCTCTGGGTGCGCTAACGCGACGTTGTCGCTCATCGAGCATTCCGTCATCAGCACGACACGTGGCGGCCTTTGCCCTTCGACATAGTCGGACATGGCAGCCGTCGAGCCGGAAAAATCTGCTTCAGCCACGACGTCGGGCGGGCATTCGGGATGGGCGAGCACGACCACGCCGGGATGGCTTTCGCGCAACTCGCGGATGTCGGCCGGTGTAAAGCGCTCATGCACCTCGCAATGCCCTTTCCAGGCGATGATCTGTACATCGGTCTGGGCGGC
This sequence comes from Mesorhizobium sp. M1396, assembly GCF_040317725.1. Classification (NCBI taxonomy): domain Bacteria; kingdom Pseudomonadati; phylum Pseudomonadota; class Alphaproteobacteria; order Hyphomicrobiales; family Phyllobacteriaceae; genus Mesorhizobium; species Mesorhizobium sp. M1396. The sequence continues at coordinate 9,178 of NZ_JAMYLA010000038.1, forward strand.
GATATTCTGGGCCAGATATTCGTCCGGCAGCATGATCACCCGGAGAACCCCAAGGGATTCGACGACCGCCTTGGCGTTGCCGGATGTACAGCAGATATCCGACTCGGCTTTCACTTCGGCCGACGTGTTTACATAAGTAATGATCGGAACGCCGGGATAACGCTGGCGCATCAAGCGCACGTCTTCTGCCGTGATTGATTCCGCCAACGAGCAACCGGCGCTGAGATCCGGAATGAGCACGGTCTTGTCCGGATTAAGGAGCTTGGCCGTTTCGGCCATGAAATGGACGCCGGCCAGCACGATGACTTGCGCCTCGATCGTCGCAGCCGTGCGGGCTAATGCCAAGCTGTCGCCGACGATGTCGGCCACGCAATGGAAAATCTCGGGCGTCTGATAGTTGTGCGCCAGGATGATGGCGTTGCGCTCGCGCTTCAGTGCAAGGATCGCCTCGATATCGTCGACGAAAGCCGGCCATTCGATCGGCGGGATCACTCGCCGGACGCGCTCGTAGAGCAACGCGGCCGCAGGCAGCATGGCGCTCATCAACCCTCTCCCGCTTATACTCTAATTGAAAATAACCAGCATATACTTGCTGTGAGTATAAGGGATGTCAACCCCGCGCCAGCGGCAATTTTGTCCCGGCGATGAGCCTATCGTCGAGAACGGCGTGGCGGAAACGGAAAAGCTTCGCTGGCCGGCCGCCGGTCTCAGTAGTGGCCTCTCCGGTCTCCTCGACCAGTTCCTGCTGTTCGATCAGTCGGCGAAAGTTCGGCTTGTGGATGAGCCTGCCGGCGAGCGCCTCCACGGTTCGCTGCAGCTGCAAAAGCGTGAAGACCGTCGGCATCAGCTCAAAGACGACCGGCCGGTATTTGATCTTGGAGCGCAGCCGCGCAATGCCGGTCGCCACGATGCGGCGATGATCGGCGACCATGGACTTGCTGGGCACCAGCGGAGGGGGCGCCCCGTCCCGCCCTCTTACGGCCTCCTGGACCAAGCCTGCTTCGTAAACTAACTCATAGCGTTGCAGCGTGAGTTCCTCGTTCCAAAGGCGGTCGTCGAAGCCAAAGGCTATCGTCGCCCGCTGCCAGCGTTCACGTCGCGTGGCCGCATCGCGGACGCCGTTTGCCCATTCAATCAGGCGTGGTCGCAGAACATCCAGCACGACCGGAGGCGTGCCGGAGCGATGGTCCTCCCATGGAAAATATTCATACCAACTCTGCCATCCGCACTTGGGCGGGCCCGCTGCCTGTTCCTTGCGGGTCAATGCAAGATAGCTGATGGAGATGACGCGCTGCTGGCGCTCGGCGCCGATGCGATCCCGATCAGCGAACGTGTAGAGTTGCTCAATGTACCCCAGCCGATGGCCGGTCTGCTGCTCGACCCACCCCCTCAAGCCGGATTGCAGCGATCGGTGCTCAAGCGCAAAGGGACCGGAGGGCAAGGTGTCCGCCTGGCCGATGGTGAGGACACAGGGTTCACTGTCGTTTACGGCGACCACAAAGGCGATCAGGTCCACTTTGACGTCGTCGGCATTCACGGCGGCTCTGTCTTTCCTGAGTCGTATTGCCTGATCGTCCATGTTCGCGAATTGGTTTGCCAGCTCGGGGGGCACCTTAATCGATTTAGTGTAAGCGCGCCTGTCGGCACGTCAACACCCCACAGCTGCACGGCCATTTTTTAGCTCTTCGCACCTGCACAAAAATGTGCGAAAGGCGACACCCGCGGTTGGTAACGTAGGGGAAGGAGGATCCATTGAGCGCGTTTGGTGATACCAAGGCGATCACACCGCCGGATATTCGTTCGCGCAAAGGTGGGACGCCGCTCGTCTGCCTTACCGCCTATACCACCCCAGTCGCGCGGCTTGTCGATCCCCATTGTGATGTGGTGCTCGTCGGCGACAGCGTCGGCATGGTTCTCCACGGTCTGCCCTCGACGCTCGGTGTCACGCTGGAGATGATGATCACGCATGGCCAGGCGGTTCGCCGTGGCATCAAGCAGGCGCTGATGGTCGTCGACCTGCCGTTCGGTTCCTTCGAAGAAAGCCCAGAGCAGGCTTTCCGAAATGCTGCGCGCGTCATGGCGGAGACCGGCTGCACGGCCGTCAAGCTCGAAGGCGGCGAAACGATGGCAGAGACGATCGGCTTCCTCGCCGCACGCGGCGTGCCGGTCATGGCTCATGTCGGCTTGACGCCGCAGGCCATCAACACCATCGGTGGCTACCGCGTGCAGGGCAGGGGCGGGGATGCCGAGCGCATCAGGCGCGACGCACTTGCCGTGAGCGAAGCGGGCGCCGTTGCGATCGTCCTGGAGAAGGTTCCTGAGGCGCTCGCCCGCCGGATCACGGGGGAGGTGGCGGCCCCGACCATTGGCATCGGTGCCTCAGCAGCCTGTGACGGCCAGATTCTCGTCGTCGACGACATGCTGGGCCTCTTCGGCGACTTCCGACCCAAATTCGTCAAGCGCTATGCTGAACTGGGGGAGGCGGCTGCGGCTGCGATCGCTTCCTATGCGCACGAGGTGAAGGAGCGCCAGTTTCCGGCCGCCGAGCACGTGTTTGCCGATGCGCCCACGCCCGCCGACACGCAAGCCACCAAATGCGGAGAAGCAGCGTGAGCGTGCCGATCGTCAGGAGCGCTGACCAGCTTCGCGAAACCGTCGCCGCATGGCGCCGCGAGGGCGTGAGGATTGCCGTGGTGCCAACCATGGGCGTCCTGCATGAGGGCCATCTCAGCCTGGTGCGCGCTGCACTCGAGAAGGCAGACCGTGTGATCGTGACGCTCTTCGTAAACCCGAAGCAATTCAACAGCCAGGCCGATCTTGCCGCGTATCCGCGCACCGAGGACGAGGATGCCGCCAAACTCGCACCGCTTGGAGCGCACCTGCTTTATGCGCCAGATGCAGAGGAGATGTATCCGGCGGGCTTCGCCACCACCGTTTCGGTGTCCGGTGTCAGCGAGGGCCTGTGCGGTGCCTTCCGGCCGGGACATTTCGATGGCGTGGCGACCGTCGTCGCCAAGCTCTTCCTGCAAACCAGCGCTGACTTCGGCTTCTTTGGCGAAAAGGACTTTCAGCAAATTCACCTCCGCATGGCCCGGGATTTGGATATTCCAATCACCATTGTTGCCTGTCCGACAGTCCGTGAAGCCGACGGTCTTGCGCTATCATCGCGCAATGTGCGGCTCTCGCCAGCGCAACGCGCTGTTGCTCCCAAGCTATCATCGGTCCTGCTCAAGACGGCTGAGCGGCTTGGGCGCGGCTCACCCGTCCTGCCAACGCTTGCAGAATCTCGCGCAGCAATTCTGGCGGCAGGCTATCGCGAGGTCGAATACCTGGAACTTCGCGAAGAGGCAGATCTGCACCCGATGCCAAGCCTTGATCGACCGGCACGGTTGCTTGCCGCGGCCTGGCTCGGCGGCACACGTCTCATAGACAACGTCAGACTATTTCGGATTGGTTCAACAGATTAGCCACGTTCTCGGCACGCGCTGTATCCGTCCGGGATCGTTTAAAACAAGGTCTCTGCCTGGCATTGAGCGAACGGAGGTTACGCACAGGGCAAATGCATCGCGTGTTTGAGAACTTCGTCGAGCAACTGTCTGCAAGTGTTGATGCTGCCGATCTCTGTGAGGCAATGGCCTCCGCTGCAGCCGGCTTCGACTTCCCGCTATTCGCCTATTTCACTTACCCGTCGGCCTCCGGCGACGCCCCCCAATTGATTTCAAACTATCCTTCATCCTGGACATCACGTTATCTGCAACAGCGGTACCACAGGTTTGATCCGGTCATCCTGCGCGGGCTGCAAGGCTGGGATACATTCGATTGGGGTGTGGACCGCGCTCGACACTGTCTGCCGAATTCGCAGCAACAAATTCTGGAGAGTGCGGCTGAGTTTGGCATCTGCGGCGGCCTGACGATGTCCATGCATGATCATCTCGGCCGGTTTGCTGCCCTGACCTTTGCTTCCGACGAGTCCCGTCCGCTTCTGTTGCGGTCACTGGCACGTTACGAAAAAGCATTGCAGCTGGTGGCCATCAACTTTCATATCCACGTCCGGCGCAGGCTCGCCGATGATCGCGTGGTGGATGGTGTAACGCTCACCCCGCGGGAGTTCGAGTGCCTGAAATGGGCGGCGCGCGGCAAGTCGGCTTGGGATATCAGCCAGCTTCTCGGCGTCTCAAAGCGCACCGTGACTTTTCACTTGGAAAACGCCAAGGCAAAGTTTGGCGTTCGAACGATCAACCAGGCCGTTGCACGCATGGCTGCCTCCGGCCAGACGAGATCCTGATTCTTCAGCCACGATACCTGTAAACCTCTACAGGCTGCATCGCTGTCAGCTTTGCCCTTCGATGGCGGGAACACATCCCACATGGAGGCGACCATGATGCAACTGATAACACCAGACTTTTACAACGAGTTTGCAGGCGAACTCAAAGAGATGCACGGGCTCAGGTTTCGGGTGTTCAAGGAAAGGCTCGATTGGGAAGTTGATACCGAAGACCAGATGGAATCCGATCCCTTTGATGCTCTGAAGCCCGTCTATCTGCTCCTCAAAGGATCCGACTGGCGAATTCGCGGTTGCGTGCGTCTTCTGCCCAGCACCGGACCCACAATGTTGCGCGACACCTTCCCGGTGCTGCTGGGTGCTGACGTCGTGCCCTCGACCACCGACATATGGGAGAGCAGTCGTTTCGCGCTCGATCTTCCTCCGTCGGCGCCCAAGGCTGCGGGCGGGCTGGCCCAGGCGACCTACGAGCTCTTCGCGGGCATGATCGAGTTCGGCTTGGCCAAGGATCTGACCCGGATAGTAACGGTGACGGATACGCGCATGGAGCGGATCCTCCGCCTGGCTACGTGGCCATTGTCGCGCATCGGAGAACCCAAATGCGTCGGCAAAACGGAGGCGGTGGCTGGGTTTCTCGAGATTTCCCACGCGAGCCTTTTGCGCATCCGCAGCAGGGGACGTTTGATTGGACCGGTACTGTGGCAACCGGTTCTAGGCCCGTCGGCATAGCGCCATAGTGGACACCTGAGCAATGAAGGATGCTGGTCTGTCCAAGGAAGCGACGGTCGGCCTTGTATGCTGGCCGGACTGGCGTCGCCACGACGCTTACCACTATGCCAGACGATTGCCACGCACTGGCTGGGCCTGGGAGTTTCTTCGGCGCAATCCACAATTCCAGCGCGACCACGCCAAGATGGCACCGTCCGCCTGCATTGTCGGACCCCAAGGCGACATGCAGATAATCGAGTTGACGACAGGATCAGCTCTCCTAAGACAATGGAGCCTTCTTTTTCGCCGACGCGCCACTTTCGGACGCTACATCGGCAAGGGTCTTTTGGGATCCGCGCGATTGCGCCTGTATTCTACGAGCGGCCGCGGAGCCGCTTGGGCTCGACCACGATTTTGAACCGCTTCACCTTTCTTCGCTCTCATGCTGCAAGGACATCCTGCTGACAGCTGCGGGCGTGCAGCACGTGCTGCTGAGGGAGAACTGCCGGAGTCTGCAGATCGCCGTTTCCGGTGCGTCCGTCCTCCGCCCGTTGCGGCTATATGTCGACGCGATCGTTCAGCCGCAGCACCTCAAGTTCCATGTCGCTGCCCTTCAGTTCTTGAACCACGTCAATGGTTGCGCCCGCCTGTCAGCTGCTTGCTTTCCGGCGGAACACCGCGGAGCGCGTCTGCGTATCGTACTCCAGGCTTTGGATGGCTCGCTTGCCGGAGCATCTCATCAGGAGGTCGCCATTGCCTTGTTCGGGACACGCCGCGTCGAAGAAGATTGGCGTCATCCAGGTGGCCATCTTCGCGATCAGGTACGTCGCGCCATCCAACGTGGCCGCTACCTGATGGGCGGCGGCTACAGACAGTTCCTGAGGTAATTGGGGTGGTTGTGATTGTCTTATTCGAACGCGCAACCTCCATTTCTGACTGCAATTGTGCGTTGCACAAAACGTGGCAAGCGCCTAGTTCTTCCGCGGCGAATCGCGGCGAAGCAGTAGGACCCAACCTTCGTCGATGAGTGCATTCATGCCTTGAGGATCCCGATGACCGTTATGAACCCCGACAAAGCCGGCGCGGCAAGCCTTGAAACGATCGCGCGAAACGGCAGCATGCTGCGTCGCATAGCCGTACGCATTCCGACCTACCTGTCGGATATTCGCGAGAACCCGGCGTGGCTGCCCATGTTCATGTTGGCGCGCACCATGCCGGCACGGAGAATGCACTGGCGTGGTGCAAAGCCGGTCCGAAGGTCGCAAAGAGCCCAGGACACGATGTTTGCCGGTGTCAATTGCCAGGACGTTGTCGACGCGCTGCGGATGGATGGGCTTTTTCCCGGCCTCGTGAAGATGTAGCCGCATTCGCCAGGTGCACACCTTGTTTCGGCAATTTCGATCGCCGACTCGAATTCATGCCGGCGGAGCATGCGGAGGCTGAGGCGCGGTTTGGCCGTCCGTTGCTCAGCGGCCATTATTTCGAGCGCATTCTGGGCTGTAACTCGGCCGTTGCCGTCCAAAACGATCCGCTGCTCATGGATATTAGCCTGAGTTCGCTTCGCGGGCCGCGCGGCTCGCCCAGGACCGTCGTCGTCTCGCGCGGCGCCGGTGTCAGTTGACGATGGCATAATGCCCGCCGGGGGCGAGCGCCTCGCGCACGGCACGTGCCAGCCGCGGTCGGTCCGGGACGCCATGGAAAGCGTTGGCCATGAAGACGAGGTCGACGGGGCGTGACACCAGAGTAGCGAGTTCATAGGCGTCGCCGGCGACGAATTCGCAATTGGTCACGCCGGCGCCGGTAGCGGCGCTGCGTGGCCTCCAGCTTAGTCAGGCAGTCCGGCATGTATGAGCATTGTGCCGCCGACTTCGGCATCGGCGATGGTCTGTCTCGGCGACAAGCTGCGGCGACGGCTGTGCCGATCGCCACGGTCGCCCGCCATGTCGTCGCCATAGACATCGACGCCGACCAAGGGCTCGCAGGCCGGTCGTCCGTCCACTGTCCAAGGCCTGCTGGCCTTTCTGAGGCCGTGATCCTGCCGCGGGTGAGTTTGCGATTCTCATAAGAGCGTCAGGCGCGAATAGAACTTTAGGTCCCCACAGCAGCCGACCTATCCATGGGGTGGATGGTAGTGATCACTACAATCAATTGTACCAATATCATGGAATACTACTACAAGGCCGCCACTTAAAGCGGCCGGATGGGTATCCGTCTCGCGTGGGCTGATGCTGCCCGCAAAAATGCGGAGACGAACATGTGCGGGATTGTTGGCATCGTTGGGCAACAGCCGGTGTCGGATCGGTTGATCGGCGCGTTGAAGGGTTTGGAATATCGCGGCTATGATTCCGCCGGCGTTGCGACGATCATCGACGGTGCCTTGCACCGCCGGCGCGCCGAGGGCAAGCTCGTCAATCTCGAGAGGCGACTGAAGGAAGAGCCGCTGAGCGGCAAAGTCGGCATCGGCCACACGCGTTGGGCAACCCACGGGGCCTCGACGGAACGCAATGCGCACCCGCACTTTACCGACGGTGTCGCCGTCGTCCATAACGGCATCATCGAGAATTTCACCGAGCTGAAGGACGAATTGGCGGCGGATGGCGCCGAGTTCCAGACCGACACCGACACCGAGGTCGTTGGGCATCTCTTGGCAAGATACCGCCGCGAGGGCATGAGGCCGCAAGAGGCCACGCGTGCCATGCTGAAACGCGTCAGGGGCGCCTATGCGCTTGCCATCCTCTTCGAAGATGAACCGTCGACCATCACGGCGGCGCGCAACGGACCACCGCTGGCGATCGGTCACGGCGACGGCGAGATGTTCCTGGGCTCCGACGCGATCGCTCTTGCGCCCTTCACCAATGAAATTACCTATCTCATGGACGGCGACTGGGCCATTGTCGGCAATTCGGGCGCCCATATCTTCGATATCGACGGCCATCCCGTCGAGCGTCCGCGCCATATCTCCACGGCCGCGGCCGATCTGGCCAACAAGGGCAGCCATCGCCACTTCATGGAGAAGGAAATATACGAGCAGCCCGAGGTCATCGCCCATGCTCTTCGTCATTACATCAACATCATAGAGGGTCGCGACATGGTTCCTGGCATCGATTTCGCCAAGGTTCCGAGCTTGGCGATCTCTGCCTGCGGGACCGCCTATCTCGCCGGACTGATCGGAAAATACTGGTTCGAACGCTATGCGCGCCTGACGGTTGAAATCGACGTTGCGTCTGAATTCCGTTACCGCGAGATCCCTTTGCCGCCGCAGTCCGCGGCTCTTTTCATTTCGCAGTCCGGCGAAACCGCCGATACGCTTGCATCGTTGAGGTACTGCAAGGAGCGTGGGCTGAAAATTGGCGCTATCGTCAATGCCTGCGAATCGACCATCGCTCGGGAGGCCGATACGGTCTTCCCGATCCTTGCCGGACCGGAGATCGGCGTCGCCTCTACCAAGGCTTTTACCTGCCAGCTTGCCGTTCTAGCCGCACTCGCCCTCAGCGCCGCCAGAGCCCGCGGGACCGTCCCCGAAGGCGAGCTGCAGGCACTCGTCAGGAGCCTCGCCGAATTGCCGCGCGTCATGGGCCAGGTACTCAACAGCATCCAGCCGGAGATCGAGTTCTTGTCGCGCGAACTGTCAAAGTGTCGTGACGTCCTGTATCTCGGCCGTGGCACCAGTTTCCCGCTAGCGATGGAAGGAGCGCTGAAGCTCAAGGAGATTTCCTACATCCATGCCGAAGGCTATGCAGCGGGTGAATTGAAGCACGGGCCAATCGCATTGATAGACGAGAACATGCCGGTGATCGTCATCGCGCCCCATGACCGCTTTTTCGACAAGACCGTCTCCAACATGCAGGAAGTGGCTGCCCGTGGAGGGCGGATTATCCTCATCACCGATAAAAATGGGGCAGCCGCATCGAAACTCGACACCATGCACAGGCTCGTGCTGCCGGTAGTCGACGAGATTATCGCGCCAATGATCTTCTCGCTGCCGATACAGCTTCTTGCCTACCACACGGCGCTCTTCATGGGGACAGATGTAGACCAGCCGCGCAATCTCGCAAAATCGGTCACGGTCGAATGATTGTGAACCTGTACAGATGGCGAAGCTCTCGATGGAAAGCTACCCTTTGGCTGGATCCGGATGAAAACCAGATGACCAGTGTTTGCTGGAATTTGGAATCCCTTTTTTCGGCCGGTCGATCGGGGCACAGGGCGATCGAGCTTCCTAGAGCCGACGTCAGCACGCAGCCGGGGGCTTTCAAGAGTGGGTCTTTCGCTCCCCCGCCGGTGGAGATTGGCCGAAGGAAGCAGTGTCCGTACCGGGAGTTCGAGTTGGTGTTCAGAGTTCCAGGGCCCCCGCCTGAGATGGCCTGATCGGCTGTAGCGCATCCGACCTGCGATCCTTCGCGAATAATTCTCGCCGTTGGCTTTCTTGATTAGAAGGAGGTGAGCCGCCATATTCCGACCCAGCTCCTAATTCAGGCGGCCCATTCCATGGATGAGGCCGGTCCGGCTGAATGGACGTCCATTTTTTGATTTGCTTGGTCTGCGCCGCCGGGGGGTATCTCCCGAGGGAGCTCCCATGTTCTTGGAGATGTTTATGAACGATTCGCGCATTCCCGAACCAGTCTTGACGGCTATGTCGCAGGGGACCCACATCGTCCGCGCTTATCGTGAGCACCTTGGGTATTCGATCGAGGACCTGACGGTCGCGAGCGGGCTTGCCGCTGAGGAAATTCAAAACATCGAGCGAGGTCTGAGGTACAACAAGGGATATCGGGATCGGATAGCGAGATCGCTTTCCATACCTGTGGGAATCCTTGAGGCAGAGTCGCACATTTCGGACGCCGCCTGATCAGTCGGATGATCCGCAATGGGTGGACTGCCGCTCTTGTGATGTGAAGCTTGCGGCTGATTGTAGACGCTGATTCCGTTGGGATGCCTCTGGCGCAGTACCGCCAAGAGAATCTCGTCAACTTTCCGATGCAGGAACCCTTCACATGGGCTCGCGAACAACAAGGCGATATAGCCGCCCGGAGTGCTACGAAACGTGCACGAGGGCATCGGCTCGCGACGAAGGATTGTAACGGCGAACTCTTGGTAGTTCGGCGAGGCGATGCTGGCGCTTGAGCATCAACTCGGCCTACGAGAGTGGCTACTCCTAGGCTGAATCGGCCAACATGGCCGGCATCGCGCCGCTCTGAAAATAACATGGCGGGCATCCTGACGTTTCCGGGTTGACTATGGGTGTTCGAACCACGAAAAGGGGCCGCTCTTCGTGAGTGGCGTGCGCCGGCAGTCTAACCCCAAGCCCCCCGCCCAGGCTGCCGGCGCGCTTCTAGAAAGATCGAGGTAGGCACTCGCTGCGCTCTGCCCGCCGACACCTTGTGCTTCCTCCAGCGAGTCCAGCGGACCACCATGGGTGTTGCCAGTTCTGGTGCTTACCCACGTCCATTTGCGCTCTCGGGTCATTGAGAGTACCGCAAGCACCCTCTCTGCTGGATGGCAACGCGGCTCGCGCCGCCCGTATGCAGCGCAAGCTCCATGCATGAGGTCATCCCTTCAAAATACTTGATGCAGTTGCGCTTGCGTAGCTCCTTGCATGCGCTCGATGCCAGGAGGAGACCTCTGTCTAAACGCTCGCATCGATGCAACGCCGTTGATCACCATCATCGCGGCGACCGCTTCGCGGGGGCCGCAGCCGTTTTGGAGCATGACGATCATGCCGGCGCCATCGCAGTGACGCACATGCAAAATTCACAGATGCATTCTCGCCCAATGCTAGGTGCCCAGCATATGTCCGGCATCCCGCAACGCGGCTACGAAGAGACGGGCATTGCCGTTGGCATCCATCTTGGCCTGCATCGACAGGGGCATCCTGTGCCAGCTCTCCAAGGACGCAATGTAATGTGAGAACATACCGTTAACGATGCAATAGTGGGTAACTAGGCCGTGTACATCCAACGCCAGCACGCCGAATTGGCCGCCGTGATATCGGATGGCTGCGACCCGCTGGACCTGCGCGTCACCGTCGATCCGCACGTCGAAAAGCAAGATGCCGCGGCTCCTGGTGGCTATCTCGGCGGCTTTTTCAGCGAAGCTCAACGAGAGCGAGCGGACGCTTTCGACTGCCATCTGTAAAACCATCAAGTTCAGTTCATCCACTGACATAAGGTACCTGTGCGCAAGACATGGGTGATTGCAATCGACCACACCGCTTGTTCACAGATGTCGGCTCATCACCGGTTATTCAGGGTTTGCCGGTCATCTTTGCGGCAAGCCATCCGGGCTCCTTGTACCCTGCAACCGTTGCAGTGGCGTCCCTCGGCGCTCGGAACCGCCAGGCTCTGCTCGTCGAGAACTTTGTCCGCGAGCAGCGTTCGCTTGAGCATTCCGCTGAAGCGTGACGTCTCACCAGTCCGTGTCCTTGCAGCTCACCGCGAGGGCGTTTTGCGCACCGCACGCAAGCGCACGAAACTGGTCTCCGTTCACTTCACAAAATGGTTTTCCTGAAGTACTGGAGCGCAGAGAAATCTCCGGTCGCAGCCTACCCGGTTAAAACAAGGACCCAACGATGAAGACTCTCGTCGTCTGCTCCGGCGGATTGGATTCCGTTACTCTTGCTCACAAGGTGGCAGCGGAGCACCAGCTTACCGGCCTGCTATCGTTCGATTACGGCCAACGGCATAGGAAGGAATTGGGCTTCGCCACCCTTTGCGCGGAGCGCCTGGGCGTCCCGCAGCGAATCATCGATATCCACGAGATCGGCGGCGGCCTTTCCGGCTCCGCGCTGACCGACAATGTGGACGTGCCCGACGGGCACTATGCCGAAGACACGATGAAGGTAACGGTGGTGCCCAACCGGAACGCCATCATGTTGGCCATTGCCTTCGGCCTCGCCGCAGCGCAAGACGCTGACGCGGTGGCGACGGCCGTGCATGGTGGGGATCATATTGTCTATCCCGATTGCCGTCCGGCCTTCATCGACGCTTTCCAGATGATGCAGGACCACGCGCTCGACGGCTACGCGCAGATTCGCCTTTATGCACCCTATGTGAACCTGAGGAAGGCGGACATTGTTAGGGATGGAGCCACATACGGCACGCTGTTTGCGCAGACCTGGTCCTGTTACAAGGGCGCCGAGCGTCATTGCGGGAGGTGCGGGACCTGCGTCGAGCGGCGTGAGGCGTTTCACATCGCTGGGCACCCGGACCCAACCGAGTACGAGGACTCCGACTTCTGGCTCGGAGCGCTGCGAAGGACCACCGCGTAATGTTCCGCATCACCAAGGAATTCCACTTCTCAGCCTCGCATCAGCTCACCTCATTGCCACCCGATCACCAATGCGCGCGCCTGCACGGACATAACTACATCGTCGAAGTGGAGCTTTCAGCGGATGGACTGGACGATCACGGCTTCGTGCGCGACTACCACGATTTGGCGCCATTCAAACGCTACATCGACGAGAGCTTCGACCACCGACATCTCAACGACGTGCTGGGACACGAGCAAGTCACGGCGGAATATCTGGCCAGACATTTCTACGACTGGTGCAAGGCACGCCTGAGCGAAACCGCGGCCGTGCGGGTGAGCGAAACGCCGAAAACCTGGGCGGAATACCGGCCATGACCAATACTCATCCCGCAATCCGCGTTAGCGAGATTTTCGGGCCGACGATCCAGGGCGAGGGCGTGCTCATAGGTTTGCCGACGATCTTCGTCAGAACCGGCGGGTGTGACTTTCGCTGTTCCTGGTGCGACAGCCTGCATGCTGTGGACAATCAATTCCGCCATGAATGGGAGATGATGTCCGTCGGCGCGGTGTGGAAAAATGTGCTTGCGCTTTCCGGTGGCCGCCCGCTTATGGTGTCGCTGTCAGGCGGCAATCCGGCCATCCAGCCGCTCGGCGCGCTCATCGACCGAGGCCATGGTGACGGTTACCGTTTTGCGCTGGAAACCCAAGGTTCGCTTGCCAGGGACTGGTTTGCGCACCTTGACGTGCTGATCCTCAGCCCAAAGCCGCCGTCAAGCCAAATGACGACAGATTGGGCCGCTGTCGAGGCGTGCCTCCAGGCGGCACAAGGCAAGCCCCAAATCGTGCTCAAGCTCATTGTTTTCGACGAAAGGGACTACGCCTACGCGAAAGACGCCGCTGCGCAATTTCCGCAACTTCCGATCTATCTGCAACCCGGCAATCACACGCCGCCACACCCGGCAAATGATGACGCACCCGTCGACCTTGACGGAATATTGAAGCGCATGGAGTGGCTGGTTGACAGCGTGACCCGCGACAAATGGTTCGAAGCCCGCGTGCTACCGCAGCTGCACGTTATGCTCTGGGGTAACAAGAGAGCCGTCTAGGCCAGGCCCTTTCCACCTGAACTGCACCGGCATATTCGGGTGAACGGGTGGTTCAACGTTGACCGCGCTGCCGGGGTGCTTGCGGACTTCTGCCACCGGCCCAAGTGTTGTCAGCCGCTTGCACGGCACCTTGCATTCTCCTTGCAAGGTCGAAGGGAGCTGTCGCCGACAACCATGATCTGACAGGCAGGGCATGAGCGGGCGATATCGTCGCTATGCCAAGACGCGTCTGGTCCGCTTCGAACCGTCTCGGCCGACGGTCGCCGGTCAACAGTGGAAAACGATCGCAATCGGTTCACGATCGAGTGAGAGCCATGACCGTTCCTCTGCGGTGCTCAGACTGCCGCCGAGTGCCTGGCCGTTCCAGTTTCGAAATATTTGTCGAACCTGGCCGCGATGCTTCGGACGAAAGGGCGACTTTCAGCCGGCACAACGAATCTGTCGCCATCAAGTTCAAGCAATCGAACCGGATCGTGTAGGGCCATGGAACTCGACTGAAGGAGGAGCCTCTGGCCGGCTTCGCCGAAGCGTTCCACCAGATCGATGGCCGAGAAGGCGAAGTCGCACATCAGCCGCTCGATGATCCAGCCGCGAACGCGGTCGTCGTCGGAAAGTGCGATACCGCGGACGGCGGCCAGCCCGCCGTCATCAACCATGCGTCGATATTCGCTGGTCGAAGGCATGTTCTGCGCATAGCCCTGCCGAAACTGACTGATGGATGACGGACCGAGACCGATCAATGTCTCGCAGCGATCCTCTGTATAGCCCTGGAAATTGCGATGCAAAGCCCCCGCGCGAGCCGCTACTGCCAACGCATCGCCCGGTTTGGCGAAATGGTCGAGCCCGATTGCTTCGTATCCTCGGTCAAGAATAGCGTAGGCTGCCAGTTGTGATTGGGCAAACCGCTCCTCCGGCCCTGGCAACCAGGCCTCATCAATCATGGTCTGATGTTTCTTGAACCACGGCACATGGGCGTAGCCAAAAAGCGCTATCCTGTCGGGTTCCAAGGTCAGCGCCTGCGCGACGGTGGAGGAGACGCTCTCCCTCGTTTGATGCGGCAAGCCGTAGAGCAGGTCTAGATTGACCGATTCGACGCCGCGCGAACGAACACCGTCGACTACCGCTTTGGTCTGCAAAAAGCTCTGCTCGCGGTTGATTGCCTTCTGAACCTTCGGATCGAAGTCCTGGACGCCGAGGCTCGCACGGGTCGTGCCGATTTCGGCAAGCGCATCGAGGCGGGCATCGTCCATATCATTGGGTTCGATTTCAACGCTGATCTTGGCGCCGGGAAGAAAGGCGAAGCTGTTGCGCAGGACGGTTCCCAGCGCCACTATATCCTCAGGTTCCAGCATCGTCGGGGAACCGCCGCCGAAATGAACCGCGCGAACTCGGCCCTTGCCGGTAACAAGGCCGCCAACCGTGGCGATCTCCGCATACAGCGAGCGCAGATAAGCGGCCACCGGCTCGTAGTGGCGCGTCTGTTTGGTATGGCACGCGCAGAACCAGCAGAGCCTGTCGCAATAGGGAATATGCAGGTAAAGCGATATCTCGTCACCACCTTCGAGCGCCTCCAACCAGCCTCGGTAAACGACGGCATCGACGCCCGCATGGAAATGGGGCGCAGTCGGATAACTGGTATAGCGCGGGACGTTCTCGCCAAGTCTGGCAGCTAGCTTTTGTCGCATGTCGTGGTCCACCGTGTTTGCGTCGCCCGAACTGTGGATGCTTGGATGAGCCTAAGCCCTGATTTCGATCAACCTTCAGCACGGACAAACTGCCGCAAGGATTTTTCTACCGTGGATTGCTATCCTGCCCGCACTGGACCGGTAGAGCGATCGAATGACATTACGGCAGGATATTCACAGTTCCGGCATTCCCGTTCTTTGCCTGCCTTGCGAGGCACGGCGCCGCGGTGTCTGTGGCGCGCTCGAGCCAGACGATTTGGCTCAGCTCGCCAAGACGTCGTCGCGGCACAATATCGAGCCGGGGGTCGAACTGATCGGCGACGCCGAGGCGGTCGACTGTTATTCAAACGTGCTTTCAGGCGTGGTGAAGCTCACGAAGAGCCTTTCGGACGGCCGCCAGCAGATCGTCGGTCTCCAGTTCGCGCCGGATTTTCTGGGACGGCCCTTCAAGATGAAAAGTGCGATCAATGCGGAAGCGGCAACAGCTGTCTCGCTATGCTCGTTTCCGAGAGCGGCCATCGAACGGATGATGAAGCAGTCACCCGAATTTGTGCATCGCCTGCTCAAGCAGGCGCTGAACGAACTTGACGAGGCCCGCGAATGGATGGTGACTCTGGGGCGCAAGACCGCACCAGAGAAGGTGGCGAGCTTTCTCCTCATGATTGCCCGGAACATCGACTCCAATGTTGACCCGGCGGCTAGGTCGGCGTGCTTCGAGCTGCCGATGACGCGTGCCGACATCTCTGATTTCCTTGGAATCACAAACGAGACCGTGAGCCGTCAGCTGACCAGCCTGAGAATGGACGGCGTGATTCGGATCGAGAACAACCGCCGCGTCACCGTGGACAGCATGAGCCGGCTGGAACGGCGCTGCGGCGGCCGAGGCGCAATAGCCGTTTGAATGACACGAAGCTGCATGGCCCACGCCACTTACTTCATTCGGGGCAGGGCATGCTCGCGTTGGTCTCAGAAGACATCGCGTAGCGACAGCCCGTTCTAATTCCGATCGTATACGCCAGTTGCGTTTGGGCTCGTCGGCGAAGCATCCACACTTGGCCGAAGTCAATATGCCTCATACGCAGGCGAAAATCGCCGTCCAAACCATAAATGTAACGAAGGCAGCGCAACGCTGGCGCTGGCTGTTCCAAGGCATTGAAACGATCGACGTTCGGTAAGGCATCGGCCTGCTTACCAGCGTCACAGAAGGTGCGCTTGCCCACACGCCCGCGATCGCCTCCATACCCGGGCCCCAACTGGGGACGCCGGGCCTGTCCATAAACCGGCGGCCGCTGCTGCACTTCCACATTCGACACAGTCTGATCGCACCGAACTCGATGCTGCTCGAAGCAAAATGGTGCGGCTCTGACATGGATCAGGGCGAGCGGGCGACGGCTGCGCAATAAGGCACCGCGGTTTGGCATCCGCCGGAATTGGAAATCGGGGCTTGCGATGAAATTCGGCAAAGAAATCGTGCTTCTAAGCCTGTTCGCATTCGCGGCTTTGGTGGCCGCTGGCGCTGGGGTGGATGAACCCTTTCGCCAGCATATGTGGGTCTTGTTCTTCGCCTTGGCTGGCTTCACTGCGATCCTGTTGCGCAACACTGAGTTCAAGCCTGCCGCGCCGATCGACCCGTCCGCTTACATGGACGGGCCAATCCGCTATGGCGCCATCGCCACCATGTTCTGGGGTGTCATCGGCATGCTTGTCGGCGTGGTCATCGCGCTGCAGCTTGCCTATCCCGATCTCAACATCCAGCCCTGGTTCAACTTTGGCCGTTTGCGGCCACTGCATACGTCGGGAGTCGTCTTCGCCTTCGGCGGCAACGCGCTGCTTTGCACGTCTCTCTATGTCGTGCAACGCACCTGCCGCGCCCGGCTGTTCGGCGGCGATCTCGGCTGGTTCGTGTTCTGGGGCTACCAGCTCTTCATCGTCATGGCAGCGACTGGCTACCTGCTCGGCATCACCGAGAGCCGCGAATACGCCGAGCCCGAATGGTATGTGGACATCTGGCTGACCATTGTCTGGGTCGCCTATCTCATCCTGTTCCTCGGCACGATCCTGAAGCGCAAGGAACCCCACATCTACGTCGCTAACTGGTTCTACCTGTCCTTCATCGTCACCATCGCGATGCTGCATGTGGTCAACAACCTCTCCATGCCCGCCTCCTTCCTGGGCTCGAAGAGCTATTCGGCTTTCTCCGGGGTCCAGGACGCTCTGACGCAATGGTGGTATGGCCACAACGCCGTGGGCTTCTTTCTGACCGCCGGCTTTCTCGGCATGATGTATTATTTCGTACCCAAGCAGGCGAACCGGCCGGTCTATTCCTACCGGCTGTCGATCGTCCATTTCTGGGCAATCATCTTTCTCTACATCTGGGCTGGACCCCATCATTTGCACTACACCGCCTTGCCCGATTGGGCGCAGACGCTCGGCATGGTGTTCTCGATCATGCTGTGGATGCCGTCATGGGGCGGCATGATCAATGGCCTGATGACGCTGTCGGGCGCCTGGGACAAGCTCCGCACCGATCCGATCATCCGCATGATGGTGATGGCCATCGCCTTCTACGGCATGTCCACCTTCGAGGGCCCGATGATGTCGATCAAGACGGTCAACTCGCTGTCGCACTATACCGACTGGACCATCGGACACGTCCATTCGGGCGCACTCGGCTGGGTCGGCATGATCTCGTTCGGCGCGCTTTATTACATGGTGCCGAAGCTGTGGAACCGTGAACGGCTCTACTCGCTGCGCCTCGTTACCTGGCACTTCTGGCTGGCGACGCTTGGCATCGTTGTCTACGCGTCGGTCATGTGGGTGTCCGGCATCATGCAGGGCCTGATGTGGCGCGAATACGACGAGCAAGGCTTCCTGGTCTACTCCTTCGCCGAAACGGTCGCCGCCATGCACCCCTACTATGTCATGCGCGCCATCGGCGGGGCCATGTACCTCTCCGGCGCCCTGATCATGGCCTGGAACGTCGCCATGACCATCCTTGGCTACCGGCGCGAGGAGGATCCGATGCCCGGCTCCGTTCCCGCCCTCCAGCTTGCGCGATGATGAGACAGAAAATGAGGTTGATGAACAGACACGCGGTCATCGAGAAGAACGCTACACTTCTTCTCCTCGGGTCGCTGCTGGTCGTGACAATCGGCGGCATCGTCGAGATCGCGCCGCTCTTCTACCTCGACAACACGATCGAGAAGGTCGAAGGCATGCGGCCCTACTCGCCGCTCGAACTCGTGGGGCGCAACATCTATGTGCGTGAGGGATGCTATCTCTGCCATAGCCAGATGATCCGCCCGTTCCGTGACGAGGTCGAGCGCTATGGGCATTACAGCCTGGCGGCCGAGTCGATGTATGATCATCCCTTCCAGTGGGGATCGAAGCGCACCGGACCGGACCTCGCTCGGGTTGGCGATCGCTACTCAAATCTTTGGCATGTCGAGCACCTCACGGACCCTCGTTCCGTGGTGCCGGAATCCATCATGCCGAGCTATGGCTTTCTGAAGGATACGCCGATCGCGGTGAAGGATTTCTCGACGCATCTGGTTGCCAACAGGCGCGTCGGCGTCCCCTACTCCGACGACATGGTCGCTAACGCCAATGCCGATTTGATGGCGCAGGCTGATCCCAATGCCGACACGTCCGGCCTCGAGGCCCGCTACGCCAAGGCCAGGATCGGCGATTTCGACGGTGATCCGCAGCAAGTCACCGAAATGGACGCCCTGGTTTCTTATCTCCAGATGCTCGGCACGCTTGTCGATTTCAAGAACTACGATGAGACCGCGGGCTACCGCTGAGGACAATGGCGATGACGTACAATTTCATGCGGGAGTTTGCCGACAGCTGGGGCCTGCTTGCCATGGCTCTTTTCTTCATCGGATCCGTTGCCTTTGCCCTACGCCCCGGCAGCCGCAAGCTCGCCGACGAAGCTGCCCGGATTCCCCTTGAGGAGGACTGATCATGAGCAGCGATCACATTGACGAGGTTTCCGGCATCTCGACGACCGGCCACGAATGGGATGGTATCCGCGAGTTGAACAACCCGCTTCCGCGCTGGTGGGTCATCACCTTCTACATCACCATTGTCTGGGCGATCGGATACACCATCGCCTATCCGGCATGGCCTTTGCTGCATTCGGCAACAAAGGGCGTGCTCGGCTATTCGAGCCGTAACGAAGTCAAGAACGAGCTGTCGGTGGCTGAAGCGGCGAAGGGGAAATATGTCGCGGCGATCGAGTCGAAGAGTGTTTCGGAGATCGCGGCGGACGATACCTTACGCGAATTCGCCGTCGCCGCCGGCAGTGCCGCGTTCAAAGTCAATTGTGTGCAGTGCCATGGCTCCGGCGCCCAGGGGTCCAAGGGCTTTCCGAACCTAAATGACGACGACTGGCTGTGGGGCGGCAAGGTGGACCAGATCCAGCAGACGATCGCTCATGGGATCCGCTTCGCCTCCGACCCGGCTACGCGCCTGTCGGAAATGCCGGCCTTTGGCGACATCATCACCGCCGATCAGATCAAACAGGTCAGCACCTACGTTGCCAGCCTGTCCGGCACTGTCGGCGATCAATCGTTGGTCGCGCCCGGCGCCAAGGTCTTCGCCGAAAATTGCGTGGCCTGTCACGGCGACAATGCAAAAGGCAACAAGGAACTCGGCGCTCCAGATCTGACCGACGCCATCTGGCTCTACGGGTCAGGCGAAGCGGCCATCGCCGCCCAGGTCACCGCGCCGAAACAGGGCGTGATGCCGGCCTGGGGCGCGCGCCTCGGCGAGACCAAGGTCAAGGAACTGGCGGTCTACATCCATTCGCTTGGCGGCGGAGAATAGGAGCAGAAGCCTATTCTCGTCCTCCCCCTCCCGCCAAGCGACGAGGCCCGGCGCAAGCCGGGCCTCGGCATCATCCAGAACCGATGAGTCGGCTTCCGGCGAAATCGTCGCTGGTGACTGGAGCTTCTCGTGCTCGATAACACGCAAATAGAAAGGATCGAACCCACGCCGGTCAACTCCGCCAAGGTGCGTCAGCCAATGTACGCCGCGCGCAAGAAGATCTTCCCGAAGCGGGCCTCGGGCAGCTTTCGCCAGTTCAAGTGGATCGTGATGGCGGTCACGCTCGGCATCTACTATCTGACGCCGTGGCTGCGCTGGGATCGGGGCTCGTTTAGCCCGGACCAGGCCGTGCTGCTCGATGTCGCCAACCGGCGTTTCTATTTCTTCTTCATTGAGATATGGCCGCAGGAATTCTACTATGTCGCCGGCCTTCTGGTCATGGCCGGCGTCGGTCTTTTCCTGATCACGTCGACTGTCGGCCGTGCCTGGTGTGGCTACACATGCCCGCAGACCGTATGGGTCGATCTGTTCCTGGTCGTCGAGCGCGCGATCGAGGGTGACCGCAATGCGCGCATAAAGCTCGACGCCGGTCCCTGGACCAGCCGCAAGCTCGTGCTGCGGGCATCGAAACACGTCATCTGGCTGGTCATAGGCGCGCTGACGGGCGGCGCCTGGATCTTCTATTTCGCTGACGCGCCGACGCTGCTCGGCGAACTCTTCACCGGCACGGCGGCTCCCGTCGCTTACATCACCGTCGCCGTGCTGACGGCGACGACCTACACGTTCGGCGGGCTGATGCGCGAGCAGGTCTGCACCTATATGTGCCCGTGGCCGCGCATCCAGGCAGCCATGCTCGACGAAAATTCGCTCACCGTCACCTACAATGACTGGCGCGGCGAACCGCGCACGCGTCATGCCAAGAAGGTCCAGGCCGCCGGTCAGCCGGTCGGGGATTGCGTCGACTGCAATGCCTGCGTCGCTGTCTGCCCGATGGGGATCGACATTCGCGATGGCCAGCAGCTCGAATGCATCACCTGCGCGCTCTGCATCGACGCCTGCGACGGCGTGATGGACAAGCTCGGCAAGGAGCGCGGGCTAATCTCCTACGCAACCCTCTCCGACTACAACGCCAACATGATGTTGGCGACCGCGGGCGGCTCCGGTTCAGTCAATCCGTCGCTGGTCAGAACGGATGACGGCCTGTTTTCAGACAAGCTGGCTCATTTCCATATCCGCAAGATCTTTCGCCCGCGCACCTACGTATACATGGCTATGTGGTCTCTGATCGGCCTGGGCCTCCTCTACTCGCTGCTGACGCGCGACCGGCTCGAGATCAATGTCCTGCACGACCGCAATCCACAATTCGTGACGCTCTCCGACGGCTCGATCCGCAACGGCTACACCGTCAAGCTGCTGAACATGATCCCCGAACCGAGAACGATCGTCGTCACAATTCGGCGCTTGCCCGGCGCAGAGATGAGCAT
The DNA here is from genome assembly GCF_040317725.1 of Mesorhizobium sp. M1396. Lineage (NCBI taxonomy): Bacteria > Pseudomonadati > Pseudomonadota > Alphaproteobacteria > Hyphomicrobiales > Phyllobacteriaceae > Mesorhizobium > Mesorhizobium sp. M1396. The sequence goes on from NZ_JAMYLA010000038.1 coordinate 30,521, forward strand.
CGTTGGTGTCGACCTCCCTGCCGATCGCTCTTTTGCGATCGAGGTCGAACCCGACCGGCTGAAGGTGTTGAAGGTTTTCGTGCGCCTGCCTGCTGAGCAGATCCATGGCGAAGCGCAGACCTTCACTCTTCAGGTCGAGGACAAAGCGAGTTTCGAGTCGAACGAATACACCGCCACCTTCAATGCGCCGGAGATCGCCAGATGAACGCCACCACGCGAAAGTCCCGCGAATTCACCGGCAGGCACATGTTGGCAATTATCCTTGCCTTTTTCGGGGTGGTCATCGCGGTCAATCTGACGATGGCGACGCTTGCCAACACGAGCTGGACCGGTCTGGTCGTCGAAAACACCTATGTGGCGAGCCAGGAATTCAACAAGAAGGCCGAGGAAGGGCGCACGCAGGCAGCCCTCGGCTGGACCGGCAAGCTGACCATCGCATGGGGCGAAGTCCGCTACAGCCTCACGGACGCCGCCGGCAAGCCGGTTCCCTTGCATGGCGTCAAGGTGCTGTTTCGCCATCCCGCTTACGAAAAAGAGGATGAGTCCATCAAGCTCGCCCTCGCCTCGGGTCAGGAATTCGCCGCGCTGCACACGCCGAAGGATGGTGTCTGGATCGTCGAAGTCGACGCCGATGCCGGCATGAAGGAATCTTATCGCGACGTGCGCAGGATCATGATTTCCCATGGAGCGCTGAAATGAGCTGCTGTGCGCCGGGCGCCGAAATGGCGCTGGATATGGTCAGCGTGACCTCGGCCCTGCCGTCCAGCCAGGAAATCAAGCTGGCGAGCCGATCACTTGGCGACGACCTTCATCAGACCGAGCTTTCGATACCGGCTGTTCGCTGCGGTGCCTGCATTCAGACTATCGAGACGGCATTGGGAAAGCTCGATCATGTCGAAGCCGCCCGCGTCAACCTGTCAACGAGGCGGGTGTCTATCCGCTGGCGCGGCGACGACGTTCCGCCATTCGTCGCTATCCTCGGACGCCTGGGCTACCAGACACATCTGTTCGAAGCCGACACCGATACAAAGGACAAGACGCTCTCGGAGCTCATCCGCGCCGTCGCTGTTGCGGGCTTTGCGGCGGGTAACATCATGCTGCTTTCGGTCTCGGTCTGGTCCGGTGCCGAAGGCGCGACACGCGATCTGTTCCACTGGGTCTCAGCGCTGATCGCCATTCCCGCGCTAGCCTTCGCGGGCGGCATCTTCTTCCGCTCCGCCTGGAATGCGTTGCGCCACGGCCGCATGAACATGGACGTGCCGATCGCGGTCGGCGTGTCGCTTGCCTGCGCCATGAGCCTTTACGAGACGATCACCCATGGCGACCACGCCTATTTCGACGCGTCGGTGTCGCTGCTGTTCTTCCTGTTGATCGGCCGAACGCTCGATCACGTCATGCGGGAGCGCGCCCGGACCGCCGTGAAAGGCCTGTCGCAGCTGGCCGCGCGTGGCGCAATCGTGCTGCGCGCCGACGGTGCGCGCGACTACCTGCCGGTTAGCGAGATCGAACCAGGAATGCAGTTGCTGATCGCAGCCGGCGAAAGGATTCCCGTCGACGGCAAGATCATTCGGGGGGCGTCGGATCTCGACTGCTCGCTGGTTTCCGGCGAAAGCACGCCCCGAAACGTGGCGCCAGGCGAACCCGTGCAGGCTGGCGTGCTTAACCTTACCGGCTCGCTGACGATCAAGGCGACAGCCGACGCGAAGGATTCGTTCCTGGCGGAAATGGTTCGGCTGATGGAGGCCGCCGAGGGCGGCCGGGCACATTATCGCCGGATCGCCGATCGCGTTTCAGCGCTTTATGCTCCGGTGGTTCATCTTACCGCCTTCGTGACGTTCCTTGGCTGGATGGCGGTGACCGGCGACTGGCACCGGGCGATAACCATCGCCATTGCCGTTCTCATTATCACATGCCCGTGCGCGCTCGGCCTCGCCGTGCCGATCGTTCAAGTGGTCGCCGCGCGACGCCTGTTCGAACACGGCATCATGGTCAAGGACGGTTCGGCCATGGAGCGCCTGGCGACGATCGATACCGCGGTCTTCGACAAGACCGGAACGCTCACCCTCGGACAGCCCCGCCTCGTCAATGCGTCGTCGATCGATCCGGCCATGCTGGCAATCGCAGCCGGCATGGCCGTGCATTCCCGCCATCCGTTTTCAAAGGCCATAGCCGGCTTTGCCGCGCCTGGCGGGCAGCATAAATTCGATGCGGTAACCGAGCAGCCGGGATTCGGCATCGAAGCCGCTGCCGCCGGTAGCACCTGGCGGCTGGGTCGACGCGGAGGATGGAAAGCCCGCACCGGCCGCGAAGGCCGACATGGCTATGGCGGGACGGTTCTGACGAAAGACGGGATCATTGTCGCGACCTTCGATTTCGAGGATGCGCTGCGCGTCGACGCCAGGGCAGCCATCGATCAACTGCACAACGCTGGTATGTGCGTGGAGATGCTGTCGGGCGACACCGCGAAAGCCTGCGCCGAGGTTGCGGACGGGCTTGGTGTCGATGATTTCGTTCCCTGCCTGCTGCCGTCCGGCAAGGTTGAACGCATCGAGAGGCTGGCGAGGGACGGGCACAAGGTTCTGATGGTTGGCGACGGGCTCAACGATACGCCGGCGCTGAGCGCTGCGCATGTCTCGATCGCACCCGCCACCGCCGCCGACATTGGCCGCAATGCAGCCGACTTCGTTTTCCTGCGCGAAAGCCTCTTGGCGGTCCCGCTGGCTGTTGACGTATCGCGCAAGGCGGGAAGCCTGATCCGACAGAACATAACAATTGCGATCGTTTATAATGCTGTTGCCGTGCCGATCGCCATTCTGGGCCATGTTACGCCTCTTATCGCCGCGGTCGCGATGTCAGCCTCGTCATTGCTCGTGGTTGGAAATGCCATGCGTCTGCAAGGCTTCGCAACGGGTGCGTCGTCCGCAATTGCGCGGCAAGACAGGCCCGCGCGGGCCGGCGCCTTGGCTCAATCGTCATGACGACGCTCGTCTACCTCATCCCCGTAGCGCTATTCCTTGGCGCACTCGGCCTGTCCGGCTTCCTTTGGGCGTTGAGAAGCGGCCAGTACGAGGATCTCGATGGCGCGGCGGAGCGCATTCTCATCGACAGCGACGACGGCGCGGAGAATGCCACTCGTTCCAAGTGACTCAGATCAACGCGCCGCGGGTCGGGATGTCCTATCGTCGTCCGAGGAAAAATCAGGAGGGTGAGGATGCAAGCCGAATCCATAATGACAAAGCCAGTCATCACAACGGATGCGAACGCAACAATCGCCGAAGCGGCCGAGCTCATGCTTTCAAACAAAGTCAGCTGCCTGCCGGTAACGGACAGCGACGGTGCCCTGGTTGGCATTGTAAGCAAAAGCGACTTCTTGCGCCGAGAGGAACTCGGAACCCAGCGTGTGCGTCCGCGCTGGCTGGAGCTTGATCTTGGCCCGGGCACAACCGCCCATGACTATGTGCGCTCGAACGGACGGATCATCCATCAGGTGATGAGCCCACAGGTCATCTCGGCGCCTCCTGGCGCCTCGATTGCAGATGTTGTCGACCTGATGATGCAACACCGCATCAACAATGTCCCGATTGTCGATCGGGAAAGGGTCGTCGGCATCATCACGCGAACTGATTTGCTGCTTGTCCTGATCCGCGCCATGTCAAAAAAGGGCACTACGCCACCCGATGACGACCTGATCCGCAAGGCTATCCTTGCCGAGCTGCAGGGACAAACCTGGAGCGGTGGTGACTTGATCGATGTGAGGGTCAGCGACGGCGTTGTCGAACTGAAGGGGACGATTGTCGACGAGCGTCAACGGAAGGCAGCGATCGTTGCGGCTGAGAAGGTTGCCGGCGTCGGGCAAGTCAAGGACGGCCTCCTCCTCAGTACGGATCCGTTCTCGGTGATGGTTTCATAGCTGCGAAAAAAGCGGGGACGCCAAGCAGAGTCCCTTTGGTTCTGCTCCCTTCCCACATCACTTGGACATGAGGCCGTCGGCGAGTTCCTTCGGCGTCTAGCGCGTTATGGTCGGAGAGCACGCTGTCGGCAGCAAGACGCCCGTCCTGACGGAAATGCGATGGCCGCTGCCTGTTTTGGTGGGGCTTGGACCGGGGCTTCCTGTGGATCTTGAAGAGCGGCCAATACAAAGATCTCGACGGCTCCGCCGAGCGGGTCCTTATCGATCGGGAAGAGCCGCGAGGCTGAACCGGTTGGCGGCGCCAACGACTGTGCGGATGCTGGTCGTCAGTCGACCGAATCTTTGCTGGCGATTGCCCGCGTCATGACGATATCGGCGCGCGTGCGAAGAACTGATCAGCCACAATACGTTGCCGAACCTTTGGCCAGGAGGGGCACGCGATTGGGAAGCCGACCATTCAGAATGCCCAGACATGCAGACGTTTTCACGGCAATCGACCACTCGACCGTGAACCCGCCGCTGCCGGGTTTGTCGAGCCTGGTTGATCCAGATCAGCGTTATCTCTTCATCGGCATGGTTTCATTGACCAGGCTTCCAACGGAGAACGCATGTCTATCGAGTTGGGGAGATGAGCGGCAAACCGTGGGTGATTGCGATGCTTCAAGAGCGCTTCGTATCGAAGATAGCCGCTATGGCGGCACGCTGATGGCCGACTATGTCGACACATTCGACATCATTGTCGTCGGAGCTGGGCCGGTCGGACTTGCCTTCGCAGCATCGCTCGCCTGGAGCCGACTCAAGGTGGCAGTGGTTGAACGGCAGTCGCTCGACAGCCTGGCGAATCCGGCTTTCGACGGTCGCGAGATCGCGCTGACCCACGCATCAGTGAGAATCCTTCGCGAGCTCGGCGCCTGGGATGCCATCCCCGCATCGGACAAATCACCGCTTCATGGCGCGCGCGTGCTCAACGGATCCAGCCCTTTCGCCCTGAGCTTCGATGCTCCCAGCGGATCTGGGGAACCACTCGGATTTCTGGTCCCAAATTGTCGGATCCGCGATGCCCTGTTCAAAATTGTCCACTTCCAGGATCATGCCCGGCTGCTGTGCGGCAACTCGGTCGTCAATGCAACAAATAGCGAAGACGAGGCGGTCATAACGCTTTCTGATGGCAGGCAATTGGCCGCTCGGCTGCTCGTAGCAGCGGATTCGCGTTTGTCCGCGATGCGCGACCTGCTCGGCATTGGCGCCAACATCCATCCGCTTGGCCACTCCATGCTGATTTGCCGAGTGAGGCACGAGCGCTTCCATCACCAGATCGCGGTCGAATGGTTCGACCACCATCAGACCATCGCGATGTTGCCGCTCATGGAAGGCGTGTCGTCGCTGCTTCTGACTTTGCGCTCAAGCGAGGCCGACAGACTGTTTGCTCTCGACGACGAATTGTTCCGCATGGAATTGATGCACCGGTGTCGAGGACGCCTCGGACAGATGACCCTGGCAAGCACCCGCCATGCCTATCCGCTGGTCACGACCTGGGCGCACAAGTTCTCGGCTCCGAGTGCGGCACTGATCGGAGACGCTGCCATTGGCATGCACCCGGTGACCGCGCATGGCTTCAACATCGGCCTCAGCGGCCAGAAGCAACTCGCTCATAAAATACTGACAGCATGTCGCGCCCGCCGCGACATTGCCGATCCCGACATGCTCGGCAGATACGAAAGCCGGCTGCGGCTGTCGGCGGGGCCGCTCTATCATGCCACCAACATGCTTGTCGGTCTCTACTCAAGCGAGCACTCGGCGGCACGGCTTGCAAGACATGCTGGGCTCCGCTTTGCCCAACATCTTCCCTTTGTCCGCCATGGCATTTCGGCCATGCTCAGGCGGTGAATCGCACAGAGCGCTGCCGCTCTGGAACGCTGTCTCGGCGAGGCTTCCTTGTCTTGCTGGCGCGCGTCGTCGCGGGGCAAGGCTGTCTCCTGGTGACGTTGCCGATCATGGCATGATTCGGATCAAGGCACGCGCGCGGGCGAAGCCTTGATGATTCGGCAATGCTAAGCCAAAGGTGTGACCCGAAGCATGGTGAGCGCACTGGTTACCCTCGCTGGGTAGTTAACCCGTCCTTCAGTGGGCTTGCATAGGTTTGGTCCTCGCGAACAACGACGCAAGCAAGCTGGTCCATTCATGGCACCCCTAAAGGAAGAAGAATCGCTGGAGGCCAAAATCCGTCAGGATCAGCTTGCTGACCTGAGGGCCGGGCTCTTCGTGTCGATGCCGATAAGCGCGATCCTGTCAGGCCTGATTTGCGCGGTGCAGGCCCTTTCTGGCGGCGGCTTTGCCGCTGCAAGCTGGTTCCTGGTCGTCAATGCGCTAAATGCCGCCCGGCTTGCACTCGCCCGTTTTCAGCTAAAGGAAACGGGGCGCCATCAGGATTTGCTTGGCGTTTTGCCGCGCCTTCGCATGTTTGGCGTCCTTGCCCTTCTGGCAGGGTTTGCCTGGTCCTTCCCGGCCGTGCTGACTGTTGGATACACAACACCACAAGCACCGATGCATCTGGTCATACTGGCGGGCATTTCAGCTGGTGCGGTTACATATGGCAGTTCGTATGCCGCGGCGGCGACCAGCTTCATCACACCTCCACTCCTCATCACGGTGGCGTGCCTTTTGGCGAAAGGCAATTTTGAACGCTACATTCTGGCTTTCACCGTTCTGCTCTTCATGGGCGGCTTGGTCCGAGCTTCGTTTGTTGGGCAGGCGCGCTTCCGCGAAGCAAGCCGCCTGAGACATGAGGCAGAGCGATTTGCGTCGGAAATGGAGCGCAACTCCAGGGAGGACCATCTGACCGCCCTTCTCAACAGGCGGGGCCTTGAACACGCCATCGGTCGGTTCAAGAGCGCGGATGGCCCCTTCGTGGCAATGCTGATTGATCTGGACGGCTTCAAATCTGTCAACGACACCTACGGTCACAGGACCGGTGATGAACTGCTTGTCATGATCGCCCGCCGCATAGAGCAGGAAGCACCCGAAGGCTCAACGCTCGCTCGTATCGGCGGCGATGAATTCGTGCTGGTTTTTCCCTCAACGAGAGCTTCGCTTTCTGCCAGTGATCTCGCCTCCAATATCATAGCCAAAATTGCTCGCCCCTATATCGAGGTCGCGTCCGTGCGGGTCGGGGCATCGATAGGGATATACTTGGCGCAGACGCCGAGCCTGACTGAAATGTTGTTGCGGGCGGATATCGCCCTGTATACGGCCAAGCGCCATGGCAGGAACGAATTTTGCTTATTCGATGCCGAACTCGACAGGGAACTGCAACGTCGCCAGTCCATCGAACGGGATCTTCATTCGGCGATAAAGACAGGAAGATTGCAACCTTGGTTCCAGCCGATCGTGAAACTCGAAACCGAGACCGTGGTCGGTTTTGAAGCCTTGCTGAGATGGTCCCATCCGACGCATGGTGCCATCTCTCCACCCGAAATCATCACGGCCGCACGCGAAACCGGAATGCTTCAGCTGCTGACGCAAACCGTATTCGCCGACTGTTGTGCTTTTATCGACGGCTTGGTGAAAGCTGACTGTCGTGACATTCGTGTGGCGATGAATGTTTCCCCTCGCGAACTGGAAGCCGGCGATATCGACGACATGGTTCTGGACGGTCTGGCGGCAAGAGGCCTGCCTGCGACGATGTTCGAAATCGAGATTACCGAAGAATCGCCGGTGGACCCGGACAGAGTGGATGAAAAGCTCGGACGGCTTTCACATGCCGGTATTTCCATCGCGCTCGATGACTTCGGCACCGGCTTTTCTACCTTGGCATCTCTCAAGGACCGTCGGATACGCAAGGTGAAAATAGACCAGGGCTTCATTCGCGGCTTGGCCAAGTCCCGAGAGGACCGACTGCTTGTCAAATCGGTCATCGAACTCGGTGACATGCTCGGGATCGAGGTCATGGCCGAGGGCGTCGAAACAGAGGCGGATCGGCAAACCCTGCACAAGCTTGGCTGCCGAACCGCTCAGGGCTTCCTCTTCTCCAAGGCTGTGCCTTTGATGCAAGCACTGGAAATGGCAGTCAAACAGCACGCGAACCAGTTGTGACCGCTCCCGCCGCGCCGGCTGTCGCGGCCGTGCGCTGCCGAATTTGGCTACAGAGACTTGCCTGCTCGAAACACGTGGCAGTGGGCGTTGTGCATCAGCCGGCGAACAGTTCCTTGTAGCCGGTCGTCACCATCCAGTTCGCACGGTCGATATGGCTGCGAAGAGCTTTGCGGGCGCGGACCGGGTCAATGGACGGGTCGATGCCGAGAATGCGCTCGGCCATCTCCTTTTCGCTGGCATTGTCGGCGCAGGCATCCAGGATCCGCAGGTAGATTGTGAAATGCTCCCTGTCGTAGCTCGTGAGGTTCTCCGACCAGGGGACTTCATCGCTCAAAGTTGAGCTTCGAGTCTCATCTGTTCCCATTGGTCCATTCATGCCTGCGAACCTCGCCTGTGAGCGCACGCAGTATATCCCAAAATGGGATAATCCGAAACCGGGATTAGTCGCTGATCCGGTCTTTACCCGACCGGTTCGCCTCCATGCCCAAATCCCTTCGATCGCCCCGCCACCAGCGGTTTCTGGCCCAGCTGGTTTCGCTGCGCAAGGCCAAAGGCCTGACCCAGGAGCAGCTGGCTGACAAGCTTGGTCGTCCCCAATCCTTCGTGGCCAAGTACGAGGGCGCAGAGCGGCGTCTCGACGTCATCGAGTTTCTCGACATAACTGCGGCCATTGACGCTGATCCGTGCGAGATTCTGTCCAGCCTCCGGTCCTAGCGGGCGCGCCGCATCTATCATGATCCGGACAGGAATATTGTCTAGGACAATGCCTCAATTTGTTGAAAGGCGAGCGCTGGTTTTCGGAGGAAGCCGCGCGCACGGCGGCGGTGCCTTTGGGTTCTCGACGTAACTGCGCCGCCTGACCATGTGCGAAAAAACTTGGCGCGCGCCCGCGCGCCTGACGACGCGCACCAGGTGCTCGTGAACGAGCCCGCTTTTCTTCGGCAAGCTCAGGCGGTCTCGGCCATTCGGCTTCGCCCCTTGGCGTGGGCAGCCCTTCGGGCTGTGACGGCCGCCGCCCTTGCGGGCGGCGCGGTTTGTCTGTTGGCCTTTCCCGGTGGCGCGGGGCGGGCGGCACTCCCTTCTAGACCCGCTGCGGCAGCCCGCAACCCTTCGCGTGCCGCTCAGGGTCCTCCTCTTCGTTCCGGTCCTTCGGATGCGTTCCGCCTACTGGGCGGGCCCTTCCGGTCGCGACTCGCCGCCCACCCCGCTTCCGGGGAAAGGCGCGGCGATTGGTGAGCGGAGGATAACACATGCGTGCAAACAGCAAGCGTACCACCAGCGGAGAGGCTGGCGCAGGCAAGGGCAGGCGCCCGGGCGCCAGCCTCTATCAGGAGATCACCGACCGCATCATTGCCGAGCTGGAGCGCGGTACCGTGCCATGGGTCAAGCCATGGGGCAGCGCAAAAGCAGGCCTCGGCCTGCCGAGGAATGCGTCCACGGGGCGCAGCTATTCCGGCATCAATATCCTCATCCTGTGGGGCGCCGTCATCGAGCGCAGCTATCCCAGCCAGAATTGGCTGACCTTCCGGCAGGCGCTTGCCCTGGGCGGCAATGTCAGGAAAGGCGAGCGCGGCACGACCATCGTGCATGCCGACCGCTTTGTCCCCAAGGACGAGAAGGAGCGCGCACGCCACGAGGGCGATGCACCACAGGCCGTGCCTTTTCTGAAGCGCTTTACCGTCTTTAATGTCGCGCAGTGCGACAATCTTCCGGAACACCTCCATGCCCCCGCCGAGCCGCTGCCTCAGTGCGAGATCGTGCCGCAGGCCGAAACGCTGATTCGCGCCAGTGGTGCGGATTTCAGGGTCGGCGGCGATCGCGCTTTCTACATGCCGGGCAGCGACCACATTCAGGTGCCGCCGCAGCCGGCGTTCCATCAGCAGATCGACTATTACCGGACCTGCTTTCACGAGCTTGGCCACTGGACCGGCCACCCGACGCGGCTTGGTCGCGACCTCTCCGGCTCGTTCGGCTCCAAGGCTTACGCGCGTGAAGAATTGGTCGCCGAAATCACTGCCGCCTTCGTCTGCAGCAATTTCGGCATCGAGCCGACCGTGCGTCACGCCGATTACATCGGCTCATGGCTGAAGGTGCTGCGCGGGGACAACCGCGCCATTTTCCGTGCCGCCAGCCTCGCCTCGAAGGCCGCCGATTTCCTGCTTGGCCTTCAGGCCGATGCGGAAGGCGAGGCGCAAGAAGGGACTGCGGCATGACGATGCCCGATGCTCAACTGGCCACGACCGAGCCGACGCCGGATAGCGAGGAGATGCCCATTCCCGACGGCGCCCGGGACTCACCCGCCCCGATGCAGAACTATGCCGATCTGCATCGCCAAGGTGCGCCCCGGGTCGCAGCGCGCAGCCAACGAGACAGTGACTGCCAGCCTTGCCGGCTGCAAGGCTGACGCCGCATTCGGCAAATGCGGCACAAGCTGTTGGCCTGCCCGGTGGTGGCCAGCGGCAATCGCGACCCCTTGCTGCCGCCGGCATGTTCGCGCGCAAGGTGGGCGCTTGGCGACGACAATTCGTGCGCGTCGTCGGCATATGGCGGCAACCGGACAATGGCGTTTCGATCGCTTGCGCGACAAGGAAATCGCCGATTCGATGCTCGCCGAGATCGGCGGCAAGAACATCGAGAAGCCGCCTCAGCTTGAGGCCTGGCTGCCGCGCTGGGTGAAATTCCCGGCCGAAAGCTACCCAGCTGCGAGGCCTTCCTATTCGCCGATCTGTGCGCAAGGAAGCAGTCGCTGTTCGTGGCGAATAGTCGATCAGGGCCCGAGCGGCGTTTTCTCGAGTACTGCCGCTAAGGACGCGCGCGCCGCTCCGGGCCGCGCCGGCTCCGATTGATCGTCTTGCCGAGCCAGTGCCGCGTGCGATAAATTCCAACGCCAATTCGCCCCCATTCGGCAGCCCCGCACCGCCCCGGATTGCTTGCTGAGGCGCCAGGCGCATGGCGCCAATTGTACATCCGGTTGCCGAGAGAGCCCGCGCCGCCGGCCCCCTGCATAGTGCCGCCTGCTTATTGTGCCCCCGATCGCGCACCCTCTCTCCATTGTGTCTCAGGGACCATTCCCCTGCGCCTGGCTTGACGACCTATGGGCGGATCCGGCCGGCCCGAAACCCTCGCCGGCAGCTTTTTTCCCCGCCGCCTGCGGCGGCTTCCTCGCGCCGCTTCGCTTCAAAAAAACTCCCCGCTCGGGTCCTCCGCTATCGCTGCGGCCGTGCCGGTTCCGGCGATCCGGACGCGCCCATCACGGTCCGCCATCGCAGGGGAATGGTCCCCTGCGAGCACCAAGAGGAGACTGAAAATGACCGCAATCGGATACGTGACCAAACAGGAAAACGGCGGCTACAAGGGCCAGCTCAAGACGCTCAGCGTCCGCGCCGACATCGACATCGTGCCCAATCAGGCAAAGAGCGCCGACACCCATCCGGACTACCGGGTGCTGACGCAAGGGGTCGAAGTGGGTGCGGCCTGGATCCGCACCGGCGAGACCTCCGGCAAGGACTATGTGAGCCTGTCGATTGCGGCCCCCGAGTTTGGCCCGCGCAAGCTCTACGCCAATCTGGGCCGCGCCGCCGGCCAGGATGACGACGACACTTACGCCATCATCTGGAACCCGGTCGACTGACCGGCCGACCCGCAAAGCCCTGCGCCGCCCACCGGCGCAGGGCCTCTCTCAGGACCCGTGAGGCCGCCGAAGGGGCGGCGAAAACTCGCCCCCCACTCTTCGCCCGTCCCCAAAACGATCTCGCTCGCCGATCCTCGCCTCGCTTGCCCGTAACGAACCGAGGATCATCATGGACGACGAAAACGAACGCGCAGCCCGCGCCAAGAAGGGCAGTCCGTTTCTCAACACCGCGCAGGCGGCCTTCTATATCGGGCTGTCCCAGCGCACGCTGGAGAAGATGCGCCTCAAAGGCGGTGGCCCACAATTCCGCAAGCACGGCCGTTATGTCCGCTATCACATCGACGAACTCGACGACTGGTCGAAGGGGCACGCGCCGGAGACCGCGCCCGAGGATGGCGCGCACGAATCCGGCTCGGCCGGTGAGGGAGGCCGCTCATGAGCCGGCGTCCCACCATCCGTCTGATCGGCAACCATCTGCGGCGCATTCGAGCCCGCAAGACGATCGTCGTTGCCACAATCGGCCTTGGCCTGATCGGCTTCGCCGCCTTCGGCAAACCATCGCCCTGGCTGGTCTGGAACGCCTCGGCGAGTGCGCCGGTCGGCCTCTATCGCGTCGCATCCGGATCGCCCGCTCGTGGTGATCTCGTACTCGTCCGCCCACCAAGACCGGTTGCCGATCTCGCCGCCGAACGCTTCTATCTGCCCAGCAACGTGCCGCTGGTTAAGCGCCTTGCGGCGCTGCCCGGCGAGCATGTCTGCACCTTTGGCAACGCCATCATCATCGGCGGCGAGATAGCCGCGCGCCGGCTTGCAACCGACACGCAGCACCGTCCGCTGCCTTGGTGGAATGCATGCCGAAAACTCGCCGCCGACGAGGTTTTCCTGCTCGGCAGCGATAAAGATCGCTCGTTCGACAGCCGCTATTTCGGGCCGGTGCCGGCCGAAAACATCATCGGGAGGCTCGTGCCGCTATGGACCGAGTGACCCTCCTTATGCTGAGCATGGCGTGTCTCGCACCATGCTCCTGTTCCGCCGAGACCAACACGAAGCCGGTCGTCATCTCCTATAGTCCGCAGCTTGCAAGATGGCAGCCCTTCGTAGCCGAAGCAAGCCGGCGTTTCAGCATTCCACAGACCTGGATTTATGCCGTCATGGATGCCGAAAGCCGGGGGCAGACGACGCTCAAGGGGCGGCCGGTCACGTCGAGCGCCGGCGCCATTGGCCTCATGCAGGTGATGCCAGCCACCTACGAGGAGTTGCGCGCAGAGCTCGGCCTCGGAGCCGCCCCGCACGACCCTCGCGACAACATTCTGGCAGGCACTGCCTATCTGCGCGCCATGTATGACCGCTTCGGATTTCCAGGCCTGTTTGCAGCCTATAACGCCGGGCCGGAGCGCTACGAGCAGCATTTGCAGCGCGGGCGACCGCTGCCTAGCGAGACGGTTTCGTATCTGGAAGAGATCAAGGCGGCGGGCATTTCGGCCGCCGATATGGACGCGCTCACCGGCAAATCCCATTCCAAAAGCGCGCCGGGAATCCCGTCCGGGCAGTCGCTGTTTTTTCTCCGAAACGGTGTTTCCGTGACCGGCCCGAATGGCCAACTCCTGGTGCCGCTCGGATCGGAGCGAGCAAGGTCAGGCCGGCCGGATCGCAGGTGAGGGCAGCGGCTACCGTGGTTCGGGCGGGGGCCAGGGGGGCAGGTGGTAAGCGTCCGGTCGCTGCACGTTAGGTCAGGTGTTGACATGAATCTTGGATTTGCAGGTTCAGGGAAGCGGCACGTCGACGCGGCCTCCTACTCTCCAGAAGCCTCCGATTTCGCGATTACTGCCTCGGCACGCTCTATCGCGGCACGGAGTTCATCGCTCTGCCATGTATCGGCGGAATGGCCATCATCGAACGACCGATCGTGGGTCTCTCTCGCGCGCAACGTCAGCTCACGAAGCGCGGCAATGGCCTCGGCAAGCATTCTTGCATCTGCTCCGTTTGCTGAAGATTGTGTCACCTGTTTATCCCCATCACGTTGCCACTATGAACCATCAACCGGGGTCGCCACAACATATGACCACCACCTTCGGTCCTTGTTGAAGCTTCGCCGTCTGGTCAGAGTCTGGGTTTGCTCAGGCAGCGGCTCGGCCGTTGGATGTCCAGGTCCACGGCAGCAATTCGTCGAGCCTGTTGACGGGATGTCCGTCGACCATTCGCTGAAGCACGTCGGCGAGGTAGCCGTAGGGTTCGACGCCGTTGAGCTTGGCGGTTTCGACGAGAGAACAGACGATCGCCCAGCGGTCGCCGCCACCATCGCTGCCGGCGAACAGGTGGTTCTTGCGGCCAAGGGCGACGGGACGGATCGCGCGTTCGACCGGATTGGTGTCGAGCTCAATGCGACCGTCGTGCAGGAAGCGGGTCAGCCCGGTCCAACGCGAGAGCGCATAGCGTATCGCCTCGGCCAATGTGCTGCGGCCGGAGATCTGCATAAGCTTTGCTTCCAGCCAGGCGTGCAATGCGGCCACGACAGCCTTCGATCGGTGCCGCCGTGCCGCGAGCCGATGGGGCGGCGACTGGCCGCGCACCTCCGCTTCGATCGCGTACAGCTCGCCGATCCGGCGCAGCGCTTCTTCCGCGATCGGCGATCCGGTCGCTTGCTGGACCTCATAGAACTTGCGCCGCGTGTGCGCCCAGCAGGCGGCGAGAATGATCTCGCCCTTGCCCGTGAGCTGTTCGAAGCCGGCATAGCCATCGACATGCAGCACGCCCTTGAAGTGCTGAAGATGCGATACCGGTCGCTCGGCCTTTCGGTCCGGTGCGAACAGGTAGACGGCCGCCGGCGGCTCGGGTCCGGCCCATGGCCGCTGCTCGCGCGTATAGACCCACAAACGCCCCGTCTTGGTGCGTCCGCGACCGGGATCGAGCACCGGAACCGGCGTGTCGTCGGCGAACAGATGATCGGATGCGAACACGTTTCTCGCCAGCCGCTCGTGCAAGGCTTCGAGCCACCAGCAGGCGCCGCCGACCCAGCTGGCGAGCGTCGAGCGCGCCAGATCGACGCCGTGCCGAGCGAAGATCTGCGACTGCCGGTAGAGCGGCGTGTGGTCGCAATATTTGGAGACCAGTACCTGGGCCAGCAGCGCCGGCGTTGCCAGGCCGCCGGCGATCAGCCGCTCCGGGGCCGGCGCTTGCGCCACCGTCTCGCAGACACGGCAAGCGTATTTGGGGCGGGTGATGCGGACCACGCGAAGCTGCGCCGGAACCCAGTCGAGCATCTCGCTGACGCTCTCGCCGATCGAATGGAGCGCGCCGCCGCAGCACCCGCAAACCGCGCCGCCGATGTCGAGCAGCACGTCCTCGCGCGGCAGATGATCGGGCAGCGGCTTGCGATGGGACGGCCGCTCGGCCGACGGCTTGCTGACGAACGGACGGCTCTGCTGGATGCGCGCGATGTCAGCGTCGAGGTCTTCCAGCGCGAGTGCCAGTTGATCGGGATCGAGGCGCTCGGAACGCCGGCCGAACTGCACCCGCTGAAGCTTCTTGATGATCGACTGGAGGCGCTCGATCTCGCCGTCGCGGCTCTCGACGACATCAGCCATCTCGCGCACGAGACGCTGCAGGAGATCTACGTCGGAGGGCAAATCAGCAAGGTCGAGCCGCATGTCAAAATCTATCACAAACAGCGCCAAAACCCAAGGATTCTAGGCTTTTCCGTAACGGTCGAAGCGCCGATTTCAGCCGGCCAGGGCGGGCCTCCAAACACGCTCGGGAGCGCGCCAGTCGATGCCCTCGATCAGCATCGCAAGCTGCGCCGGCGTCAGCGTGATCGAGCCATTGAAGCCCGCCATCACCGGCCACGCGAAGCTGCCCTGATCGAGACGTTTTGTGAACAGGCACAGCCCGTTTCCGTCCCAGAACAGGATCTTCAGCATCGACGCTTTCTTGCCCCGGAAGGCAAACAGATGCCCCGAGAATGGGTCCTGCTTCAGCGTTTGCTGTACCAGCATGGCGAGCCCGTCGAGACCTTTGCGCATGTCGGTGTAGCCCAGTGCCAGATGCACTTTCACGCCCGCGGGAACGATCATCATCTTCCTGTTCCTCCGCTTTCGAGATGCTCACGAACGGCATCCGGATCGCTGCCGGCAGGTGCGAAGACGCGCCGGCCATCAGGCAGATCGATCGCCGTCATTCCATCCGGCGGCTGCACGAGATCGCAGCAGAAGTGCCGCTGGATTGCCCTCAGTCAGCGCGACGGGTGCAAGCTTCGCGCGCTTCTTCTGCGCCACGCCGAACTGCACACGCCAGCGGAAGAGCATGCCCGTGACGATCCCGTGTTTGCGCGCGACCTGCGAGACGCTGACACCCGGCTGGTCACTCTCCAGTGCGATGGCGCGCTTTTGTTCGTCGCTGAAGAAGCGTCGGGCAGGTTCCCGGCGGGCGCCTGGATCATCCTTCGGGTCCGCGGTCAAGCTCGATTCCGGCGGCGTTCCGCTAGCACTAGTGCCAACGACCGGACGGGCGGAGGGATGAAGATGCGCCCGCCAGTCGATTTCGACCTCACCCTCGTCCAGTCGGTCACGCCATGTGCGCAGGCTCGTCGGCGAAAGATGCAGCGCGGCGGCGTATTCACGGATGCCCATGCCGCTCCAGTTCATCGCCTCGACATGCATCGCCCAGAACGCCTGGACGGCACGGTTGCGCACATCCGTGCTCACCGCAAAGCGCAGCCGAGCGCGCTTTTTCTGCCGCTTCGCTCGCTCTTCCAGGCGCTTCTGGCGGCGCAATTCCGCCTGATATTCGGCGTGTTTGCGCGCCGCGTCGTTGCCCGCAAAGTACTTCAGCCAGCGATCGAGCGTGTCCTTCGTCAGGCGATGCACGCGACAATATTCCGTCCGCGTCAGACCGCTGCGCCGCCACGCCTCGACGTGAACCACCCAATAGGACTGCCGCGCCTTGTTCTCGAAATGTCTCAAATTCACCGGAGATCCTCCATGCAACGAAGGAGCCCGACATGTCACGCCATTGCACTACTCAATCTGGGTGCAGAGACCGGACGCATACGGCAGGTGCGCGGAAGGCAAGATAAAGGCAGCGCCTCCTGGAGGCGGCCAAGTCTTTGTCTGCACATCTTTTTCCCAGGAGGTTGCCCCCGGCTCCAGGAGGGTCTGGCGCGCAAGCCTCTGAAATTGCTGCTCGTTCATCGGAGGCCGCATGCAGGATGACGAATTCACGCCGAAGCTCGGCAAAATTGGCTCGCGCGGCTCGAAGGCGGGCAAACGCTACGCTGGCCAGGTGCAGGCCGCGGTCAACCGAGCAGGCGGCAGGAGCGGACGCGGCAGCCGCTTCATCGGAAGCCGGGTGGGGCGCGGCGGGGCTGCTGCCGCAGTTCTTACACCGCGCGACCGCCACGCGGCGTTTCGGCAGCGACGCGCAGTCGTCAAGGCACGCATCGTCAAGCTGGCCGGCAAGGGAGTCGACGGCGCTCGTGCGCACCTCCGCTACCTCCAGCGCGACGGCGTCACCCGGGAAGGCGAGCGTGGCGAGCTCTACGCTGCCGACAATGACCGCGCGGACGGCAGGGCCTTTCTCGATCGCGCGAACGGTGACCGTCATCAGTTCCGCTTCATCGTCGCCCCTGAAGACGGTATCGAGTATGATGACCTGAAGCCGCTCACCCGGCGCCTCATGGCGCAAATGGAAGAAGACCTCGGCACCAGGCTAGACTGGGTGGCCGTCGACCATTTCAACACCGGCCATCCCCACACCCACATCATCGTGCGCGGCAGGGATGATCACGGCGAAAACCTCGTCATAGCGCGGGACTACATCTCCTCTGGCTTGCGCGAGCGCGCAGCCGAACTGGTTAGCCTCGACCTTGGCCCGCGCACCGACCGCGAGATCGAGCAGCGCTTGCGCCAGGAGATGGATCAGGAACGCTTCACCAGCATCGACCGGCAGCTGATGCGCATGCGCGACGATGAGGGGTGTGTCTCACCGGCCAGCCGAGACACCTTTCGCCAGACGCTGCACCAGGGCCGCCTGCGCAAGCTCGAGCGGATGGGCCTCGCCGAGGAGATGCCTGCGGGTCGCTGGCGCCTGGAGGATGAGCTCGAAGCCACGCTACGCCGCATCGGCGCGCGCGGCGACATCGTCAAGACCATCCATCGCGAGCTGACCGGCAAGGGGCTCGTCCGCAGTGCCGCCGACCATCTTATCCACGATCGATCCGACGGGTCGGCTCAAACCGTGGTCGGACGTGTCGTCGGGCGCGGGCTGGCCGACGAAATCACTGACCGCCATTACCTCGTCGTCGACGGCGTGGACGGCAAAAGCCACTATTTTGATATCGGCAAAGGCGAGGCCACCCAACCGACACCAGAGGGCTGCATAGTGCGGGTCAAGCCGAGGGACACCGGGCCAAGAAAAGTCGACCGCACAATTGCCGGCATCGCGACGGTCAACGACGGGCGCTACAGCATCGATATACATCTCAAGCATGACCCCTCGGCCACCGAACGCTTTGCCGAAACGCACGTGCGGCGACTGGAGGCGATCCGCCGTGCGACCGGTGGCGTCGAGCGCGAGCCGGACGGCACATGGACAGTCGCGCCCGACCATCTCAACCGCGTCGCGGATTACGAGCGTCAGCGAGCGAGGGCCCAGCCTGTTGTCGTTGACAAGCTCTCATCAATGCCGCTGGAGAGCCAAGTAGGCTTCGACGGCGCCACCTGGATCGACCAGGAGCTGGTATCAGCCCACCCTGAGTCCTTGCGCGACTCTGGCTTCGGTCGCGAAGTACGTCAGGTCCAGGCCCGCCGACAGCAGTGGCTGATCGCGCAAGGTCTTGCCCATGATGCGCAGGATCGGGTCATCTATCGCGCCAACATGCTTTCAATGCTGCGCCAACGAGAGCTGAACCGTGTTGCCAGTCAGCTCTCGGACGAACTCGGGCTCTCGTATTCTGAAGCGCGGCATGGCAATCGAATAGACGGAACGCTGCGCCGCTGCGTCGAGCTCGCCGGCGGAAAATACGGTGTCATCGAGAAATCGCGCGAGTTCACGCTGGTGCCTTGGCGGCCGGTGCTTGAGCATCATATCGGTAAGGAGGTGTCTGGCGTGGTGCGCGCCGAGGGGATTTCCTGGACGATCGGACGCCAGAGGAGCGGGCCCGGCGTTTCGTGAACTGGCTACAATTTATTTGTCCGCGTTGAAACACATACTCAGCCCAGACGGAGTTCCTCCGCCTGCTGCTTGCTCGCAGCATTCATTTGGCGGAGAGTCAGTGTTCTGCATTTTGTAGTTCGCTCTGTCAAAAAGCGCTGGGAATATGCATCATGTTCTGCGTTGACACGGAAGGCGCGCCGACAGGTGCTGCGGATCGGCTCCCGATGGGCTGCCAGCTAGAAAGGTGGGCTGACTCGTGACAGCGAAAGGGGCTCTGGCGGCCGCGGTACGGCGACGCGAGTTCTGGCATCGAGGATGAAGCCGCACTTCCCTCATTCTACTCGCAGGACCGGCAGACGCGGCGGTCGCCCGTGCGAGCAACCATGCTGTTGGCCCTGGCGTGAACTGGCAGTCCGTCCCGGGGGGACTTTGTAACGGAGAAAACTAGGCGGAAAGAGGCGCGCGGCCCGTCTCCCCAGCAACCCGCCTTGCGGATTCCTCCTCTGCCCGCTTCGCAGACGGGGATACCCTCCGCCCCCTTGCTATTCGTTGCCCGCCGCTATGCAAAGGACAGGCGACCTGAATCCGTGCTCAAGCCGATCTGGCGGCAGAGAGGGGGGTCTCGGGCGGAACATGGGATCCGTGATGGACATAATTGCCACGCGAATCCTCATGCTCGCCTAACCGGCCGGAACGATTTGCAATAGCTCGTTCCGTGTCCAAGCCCAGACAAGTCTTGGTTTTCTCACGGGCGCGATACAAAAGGCACAGGCTGGACTTGGCTGCCGGGGGCGGGGCTTGTCGACCGCTCGATTGAAAGTGAGATGCGAGGCGGAGAATCACCCATGTGCAGAGCGGCAAGGCGCTCGCCTATGTCCCTGTCATTCACCGTTAGTCGATGGTTTAGACGAAGATAGTCCGTCCATGTCGGCGTGCGGAATGTCTCGGTCCAAAGCGTCGACTTCTGAAGGTCTCGCTGGAGGGTCCAGTCCCGCGCACCGGCGCGGCTCTGAACGCGCCGCCTTTCGCGCATGCAGCTCAGAAATTCATCGATACTCTCCTCGAGTATCGAGTACTCCACCTTGATCACGATCGGACCGCTCCTGGGCTTCAAAGGGAGGGCCAGTTCTGGTGGCCTGAAGTCGACGG
The DNA here is from genome assembly GCF_040317725.1 of Mesorhizobium sp. M1396. Classification (NCBI taxonomy): domain Bacteria; kingdom Pseudomonadati; phylum Pseudomonadota; class Alphaproteobacteria; order Hyphomicrobiales; family Phyllobacteriaceae; genus Mesorhizobium; species Mesorhizobium sp. M1396. The sequence goes on from NZ_JAMYLA010000038.1 coordinate 50,452, forward strand.
CCGCTTGATCCGATTCCTCCCATAGCCGCACCGGCAATAGCTTTCCCACAGCCGCGACCAGCAACAGTGCCGCTGCAGCACCTTCCAAAGCCCACGTCAGCGAATAGTACTGCGCGACAGCACCCCAGATCCAGCTACCCGCTGCCATGCCGCCGTAGGTCAGGGCGTAATAAATGGACAGGGTGCGACCAACGACCCACCTTGGGCTTGCCAACTGCACACACACGTCGGTTCCGGTCCAGGTGACAACCCAGCCAGCGCCACCGATTGCAAGCGCGATCGCCGCCACAGCCACCGACGATGTGAGGGCCATCAAAAGGCAGCACGTTGCGCAAGCAACGGATGCGAGCGTGATCAATCGGTTCTGGGACGTGATGCGTCTCAAGTAGCTGCTGCCAATGCCGGCGATGAAGGCGCCTGTGCCGAAGCCGGCCAATAGCACGCCGTACACAATTGGCCCTCCCGCCAGCTGGTCGCGAACCAGGAGGGGGAGCAAAGCAAGGATCGAGATGCTTGATAGCCCGAACAGGGTTGCACGCACGATCGCCACTCTGATCTCTGAGGATATCGCCGTGAATCGCATGCCATCATGAATGGCCGTAGTCATCCGCTCGCGCGGAAGAGGCGAAGAGCGAACTTGCCACTGTGAGCGCAAAACAGCGCTCAACGGGACCAGGTCACTTAGCGCAGCGAGGGCGAAAGCCGTAAGGGGGCCCAGCAAAGCTAAGATTACACCGCCCAGCGCCGGTCCTATGCTCCGAACCACGTTGTACCCCACCGACATCAGCGTCACTGCAGCGGGTATGTCGCGCTTTTCCAGGATATCGCCGACCGAGGCGTGCCAGGCTGGATCGTTCAAGGCAAAGCCGCATCCGGCCAAGAAACTCAGTCCCAGGATTAGCCATGGACTAGCAAAGCCCAGTCCCACAGAGAGTGCCAGCGCCGTGGATGCCAGTGCGATCAGGCAGTGTCCGGCAAGCATCACGCCACGGCGGCTGAAGCTGTCTGCAATGGCTCCAGCAAGGATCGACAAGAAGAACGCGGGCAGTGTCGATGCAGCCTGTACGAGCGCAACCATCAGATCGGAGGCTGAAATCGTGGCCATGAGCCAGCTTATAGCCACGCTCTGCACCAGCCAGCCAAGGCTGGATATCTGCGTGGCTGTCCAGATAGAACGAAAGACCGGGTTGTGAAGAGGGATCAGTGTGTTTGCCGCAAAGCGCGGAGGATCTTGACGCCGCATCACTTCTCACCTCCACTGAGTGTCGTTCTTCCGCTCATTTGCTTGCAGCGGTGCGCTCTGTGCACTGACTGCGTCACAACGAAGTTCCGAGATCGCGCTCGCAACAAGGACAATGTGGCATCCACGGTGCTGATGCGCGTTGAGGTACCAACCTGGCCGTTAGCTGATGGGTCCCGCAGCCCGCTTGGTGCGGTCAGTTCTGCCCTGCGACTCTTGGCTTTGGACGGTGCTAGCGCCCCGATGGCCGGCTTGTCAAACTGCCGTAGTGCCAGCACATCCATCCCATCTGTTGACCGCGATCTCCGACGAGGTTGAGCAGCAGTAGGTCAACGGCAAATCTGGGTATTTCCGCTTCCGGTCGAGCGCGTGGCCATCGTCCAGAAACCCGAAGACGTTCATCACCCATGCGACCACGCGCCCGAGACGATGCGACACGGCGATAGCGGTTCACCAGAGGACGTGCGTTCTACTCAGCAGGAACATTGTTCTGCCGATCGTCGGCTGCGCCAGCCGCCACATAAAGCGGCGCCAGAGTTCTTGCACCCGTCATTGGACTCCCGCTTTGAAGGTTTCGCCTAGGGCCTGCATCAGGTCATCGATAATGTCCTGAGGATGTTCAAGCCCTACAGAAATTCGCAGCAATCCGCCTGGCGCTTTGGACTTCGCACCTTCAACGGATGCGCGATGCTCTATCAGAGAATGCGTCCCGCCAAGGCTTGTCGCCCGGACAACAATCTTCAGGCGGCCGGCCACGGCCATTGCAGCATCGGCTCCGCCCTCGACGATAAAGGATAGCATCGCTCCGTAATGGCTCATTTGCCGCGTAGCAAGATCGTGTCCCGGGTCAGTTTGCAGGCCAGGAAAGAGCACTTTTTCGACGCGCGGATGAGACGCCAGGGCCTCGGCCACTTTCTGGGCGCCTTCGCAATGGGCGCGCATGCGGACCGGCAATGTCTGCAGGCCCCGCAACGCCAGCCAACAGTCGAAGGGCGCTGCGACGCTGCCCTTGTGTTTCTGGACCATCCGCAATGGGCGACCGAGGGGTGACGCGTTTGGGACAATGACGACACCGGCCATCAAATCCGAGTGGCCGCCAATGTACTTTGTCGCCGAGTGCATCACCGCGTCTGCCCCGATTTCGAGTGGCAGTTGAAGCACTGGGGTGGCCCACGTATTGTCCACCACCGCCAAGGCGTTTGCCTCGTGCGCGATTGCGCAGATGGCCGCAATGTCGACAACGCGGATCATCGGGTTTGACGGCGTCTCGATCCAGACGAGGCCAGTCCGCTTCGATGTCACCGCGGCGCGCAAAGCGTCCAAATCGCGCATGTCGACTGGGGCAAAGTCGAAACGAGACCCAATGTCGGTCTCTTCGATCAGCGAACGAATGCCGAAATACATGTCATCCGGCAGAACGATCCGACCCGCCGACGGATGGCTCTCGAAAACTGCAGCGATCGCGGCCATGCCCGAAGCGAAGGCGATGCCGTCTTCCCCTCCCTCAAGCGTCGCCATGGCCGCCTCGAACGCATTGCGTGTAGGATTTCCATCCCTTGTGTATTCGAAGCCGGACGGAAATGACCCGTTGACACCGCGTTCGAACGTCGTGCTGGTGTGCAGCGGCATGGATACGGCCCCCGTGGACGCGTCGACCCCTCGGCCGCAGTGGATCGCCTTCGTCTCAAAACGCATCGGTTATTTCCTTCCTAACGGGCAGTTGCAATTTCGCCCCGGTCATTATACTGACCGCAATAGGTGAGCCGAGGTCCTAAGTCAATATAATGACCGATGTTACGACAGCCTTTGATGCCGAGCAGGTCCTTGGGCAAGCGATAGCTGTTCGAATCCGAGACTTGAGGCGCGACCAAAATCTGACCCTGGATCGCCTGGCAAAACTGAGCGGCTTGTCCAAGGGAACCGTCGTCTCGCTGGAGCAAGGCAAGGCGAACCCTAGTATCGGCATACTTTGCCGACTGGCGGCGGCGTTTTCGCTCTCCGTGGCCGATTTGCTGAATGACGATCCTTCCACAGTTCGCCTTCCTATTGAGCCGACAGAGACGAGGACGCTTTGGACAAGCGCCAAGGGAAGCTTTGCACAACTTCATTCATCGACCTCGGGGCGCACGATGTTCGAATTGTGGAGCTGGGTCATGATGCCGGGCGACGTGTTTTCCGCAGATGCTCATAGTCCGGATACGCGCGAGTTGATCTCGGTCAGTCAGGGTGCCCTGAGCGTTGTGGTAGGTACCCATGTGGTCATTTTAAGCGAAGGCGAGAGTGCGCGGCTTGTCACTGACCAACCGCACGCATACGCGGCGGCATCTGATGTGCCCGCCCATTTCTCGATGGCGGTTCTTGAGCGTGGTGGACACCGAGATCCGGGGCACTCGTCGACGGCAGCGAAGATTCAGGAGCCCGTTCCGTAAGGCTCCGCCGATTACTAGCAACCGCACATTCGCGACAGGAGATAAACCGTTGTACGTTCCGCCTCATTTTGCCGTCCCTGATCAGAACGCCCTGTTCGAGCTTATCGAGAAACACCCGCTTGGTATCCTCGTCACCCAAAGCAAAGGCACACTGGACGCGAACCACCTCCCCTTCGAGCTTGACCGCTCGAAGGGAGACAAGGGCGTTCTCAATTGCCATGTCGCTCGCAAGAATCCAGTCTGGGAGGAAGTCGCCAATGGCGATGAGGTTCTCGTAATCTTCCGTGCGGCCGACGCTTACATCTCGCCGAACTGGTATCCAAGCAAGCACGAACTCCACAAGCAGGTGCCGACGTGGAACTATCTCGTCGTCCACGCCCACGGACGCATCACTGTCCGGGATGATGAGCGATATGTACGCCGTAACGTGGCGAAGCTCACTCATATGCAAGAAGCCTCGCAGCCTGCCCCGTGGAAGATGGGCGACGCGCCGAAGGACTTCATCGACACGATGGTTAAGGCAATCGTCGCCCTGGAGATCGAGATCACCGGCCTGGTTGGAAAATCAAAACTCAGCCAGAACAAAGAGGTGCGCGACATTCAGAACCCTGGTGAAATGCTGCGTGCCCAAGGGGCCATTGCGATGGGAGAAGCGATGCTCGCGGCTGCGGCGGCCAAATCCCAATAGCATTTGTCTTGTCCCGACAAAGCCGCTGGTGCCGGCCTCCGACGGGTCACCTAGCCCGCCTTGACGCACGGCAATAGCTTTTGACGGCCTGAAGCGACGCTGTGGTCACCGTTGTGATACTTTCCCACGCGCCTGGTCAGGCGGCAGGATTGCTCCGTAGTGGCCGACGGGTTCGTTTCAGGCGCCTGCGCCCCCTCGTATGTCGGCGACCACCCGCTACCGGTCTTGAATGAGGCGCAATCGCACGCGTTTCGAAGCCACGTACCTTGGGCGGCAAGCTCGACCATGCACTCGACGCAGCTCCCAAGTGGCCGCCGTCAACGATCTCCTTGAACCTGCGGAACTTGCCTGAAAGCACTTCTCTTACGGGAGATGATTGGCTATGTCGCCGAACCGATGATGGAGATGGTGGCGGGCGCCGCCCTAGCGATCAGACCCGCCTTGCAGCGCAATGGCTACCCGGGCCCGACCGGGAGATGCGGGCGGGACTGTGAACTGCGGAGACGGAGCGGATCGGCATGGAGCCGTGACCGCTTGCGGTCTGGCTCTGGAACGAGTTAACGAAGCGCGGACTTCCGATCGTGTCAAGCGCCGCCCTCTCGATGATGCCGAACAAATCGGGCCCCGACGAGCGGCGGGCCTTGCCAGATCGGACGGACCGGATGGTTTAAGCAGGTTCGCACCAAGAGCCACGGCACCTGTGTCGTGCGGGTGCTGCTGTCGGCACGCGACCTTCTCGTCAGCCTAGTAGGCAAAATCGAGAACAGATGCCTGGGCTTCTTGAGGCCTTCGGCGTCATATTCGGCAAGAAGATCGATGCCCAGGTGATCCTACACATGCTCAGGATCCAGGCGACGCAGGTCTACCATGATCCGCTGCGAGCCGGCATCAACGACGTGCAGGAACTGTCGAAGACACATGAAGCGATCGCCAGGGCCAAGACCGAGATCCAGCACCGCATCCTGACAACTACCTGCCGCTGTATTTTCCCGAGATCGATCGCTTCCGGGGGAACAGCCGCAGCGATTGGTTCTTTGCCTTCCTCGATGCCTTTTCGACCCCAGCAAGCATCACGGCGCTGACGAAGGAGGAGTTTGTGGCAGCAGCTTGGGATGTCGTCCGCCGCAAGGTCAGCAAGACACAGATTCTGATGGATATTTTCGAGACGGCGCGCCCAGCGATCGGACTGCCACTGCCATTTGATGCGCCTGCCATTCGCATGTTCCGGATGGTCATTGACGAAGCACGCAGCCTGATCCGGCACCGCAATGAGATCGAAGCACAGGCCGACGATCTGCTGCGGCACAGCCAGGATTACCAGCTCCTGCGACAAATCCCGGGCATCGGACCGATCAAGGCATTGACCGTCATTGCCGAAGCCGGCGATCTTCGCCGCTTAGGTCATCATCGCCAGTTTCTAAAGTTCTGCGGGCTGGACCTCTCGACACAGAAGTCCGGTGAGGCCAGACCCGCCTTTCCAACCCAGGCACACGACCCATTCAAAGCATTCCTAAGCATACTGACCAGGGCGACCTCGACCCCCCCAAATCACAGCGGTGAGCTCGCAGGCGGGGTCGATGAACACTATTGATTGGCCGAGCTTGAGCGGCATCTCTATCACATTGATAGCCTATTAGGCTGGTCCGGCGTTTTATCGGACCCATGATCCATCCGAGCAGCTTGTGAGGGATGCAGCCGAACCAGGCGCTGCTCCCACAGTCTTCGCAGGTCCTCCAGCAGAGCTTCATGCTCAGCCTGATCCGGCGCAATTATATTGAGGTGATCGCTTAACACGGCTTCGCCCTCAATCCGCATCAGCAGATTAAACAGGTCGTTTGAAATTCGCACACTGTCAATGCTGGAGTGGTTCGGAATAATCTCGCAGACAGTCTCCTGATGATCTCGCGCTGTGTAAGCACGGGTTTGATGGAGGGAGACTGAGGGAGGCAATGAAATCGCAAGCGCAGTCCAATCCTGCAGCGTTGCAGCCCGTTTTTTTACCAAGAAGGGCCCGACCACAAGTCCATCCAGCTCTGTCGTCAAAAATGTGGCAATCGCGTCTGCAACCGTATCCACGATCGGTTCAGCATTGTTGTTAAAGGACGTATTGAGCAGAATTGGAGTGCCTGTCCGCTTCTTGAACGCATTGATGACCTCCCAGTAAGCGGGGTTGGCATCGCGCGATACTGTTTGCAGCCGAGCCGTACCGTCGACGTGCGTAATGGCACCCAACAAGGCGCGCTTTGAGTCACGCACGCGAACGACGAAATTCATGAATGGAAATTCGTGCTTACCGTCCGGGAGGTCGAAAAATTCGCTCGCATCCTCTTCCAGCACAGATGGTGCGAAAGGCCTATAGCCTTCGCGCTTCTTGACCATGGCATTGATCCGGTCCTTGTTTGCAGCGGGCCGAGGGTCGGCAAGAATGCTGCGGTTGCCCAGCGCACGTGGCCCAAACTCCGAACGACCCTGCACCCAGCCGATCACGGCGCCGTTGGTGATCCAGTGGGCTGCACTGCTCGCTACGTCATAAGAGCGTTCAACCTCGAGATGTCCGGACCATGCATTCAGTTCCTGTTCCACGGCGCGGTCGCTCCCGAGATCAGGACCCCAATAGACCTCCTGCAGTCGCTCACGCGGCGCGGGGCGGCCCATCTCGTTAGAGACTATCAGCGCAGCTCCCAATGCGCAGCCAGCGTCGTGAGACGCGGGTTGCACGAAGATGTCTTCGAAAAGCCCTGAATACAGCAGCTTGCCGTTCATCGTGCAGTTGTGGGCTACCCCTCCCGCCAGACACAACCGCTTCATGCCGGTGGCCTCACGGTGGTGCCGGAGAATGTGGAACACGATCCGCTCAAGCGCTTCCTGCAGTGACGCACTCACATCTCGATGCTGCTGGGTGAAAGGCATTCCCTTTCGCCTGATCTCGATGTTGCGGAGCAACGCCGGACCGATGCGGTCGAGGTGAACACGGTAGCCACCGTTGGCGGAGAGCTCGTAGAACTGCTCGAAGAGCTCGCGATAGGGAGCGGGGTCGCCATAGGGCGCGAGTCCCATTACCTTATACTCGTCGAACATGCCGTAGCCGAGACAGCGGATCGTCTCGAGATAAAACAGCCCAAGAGAATTGTCCTCCGGGAAAGCCTCGATTTGCGTAATTTCTGTGCCAGACCCTACCGCCACAAGGCCCGACAGGAAATCACCACAGCCATCAATCGCTAGAATGAGACTTTGTTCGAAGCCCGACATTGCAAAGGCGCTCACGGCGTGCGCCTGATGATGACCTACGAATGAAATACGCGAACTGTCCAACTTAGTGCCGAACTCACGCGCTAACAGGTTCTGCACCAACATTTTAGCATCCAACGGAGTGGAGAGAATGTCCGGTTGGGAAGCGGACATACCTTCAAGCATGGCGTTGGCATAGGGCTCGCTGGCGTAGACCGCGACACGATCAATGTCGCTGAGCTGAACCCCGGCCGTCGAGAGACAGTATTGAATCGAACCACTTGGCAGCTTGTTCGAGTGCTTGATTCGATTGAGGCGTTCCTCTTCTACGGCGGCTATCACCTTTCCGTCTCGGACGAGCACCGCGGCGCCATCGTGCATAAAGGCGTTCTGACGCTCGAATCGGTTTTCATGGACTTGGTCAAGTCCGCCGCTGATTCCTAGGCACAGCATTTCTTTCTCCAGATAGTAACGGGAAGCCAAATTGGCTTACCTCGACTGTTTCCAACTAAATAGGCCGTGTTGTCGCCTGCAGCTGCGACCGCCCGTCAGGCATCAGCGGCATCGAAGAAAGCCCCATAAACGATCAATGAGATGCTTCGACTGTGACGCCTACAGTGCCATCACGCCGAGAGCTTGGCTGGATCATCCAATCCTGAGCGGCTGCTGACATGTATCCGGCGATGTTGTTTTCATCGGCAGAACCAACTTGCGATGCCGCCTGTCTTGGGAAGGGCGGCCGTCGACGATAACAGTACCGCCCCCGTGAACTGGCCCGATTTCATTCTCCGAAGCGACCATGGTCGCACCGCCCGACATTGTCGGCCAGTTGCAACTCACTTTCTCGGCACGACCTCCACTGCACGTCAGGGCGCATCGAAGATTTTCTCCTTTGGATTATTCCTAAGGCAGCTTTCGTCACGCGATAGAGCAGCGTGTGATTGGTGCGTGAGGCTCTTTTTTGTCCATGCACGATTCCGGAAGAGTGATGAAATCGATTGTTTTGATCAAAGTCATCCACGCTATGAATAACAGCCGCAGCACATGCGTTTTCAAAGCGCTTCAGGCTTCCCGGATGGCTACTCCGATGTGAAGCGCATGGCATTCCAAGCGCTCTGTCAACCAAACGATGAGTATCGGCGTCGACCCTCATTGCCTTCGTCTTCGCGACTCCGTGACAGCGGCTGGCATTGTGTTTGTAGGGCCTCGGGCGAAGATCATGTCGATCGGCCATCTCGCCTGCCTATTGACAAACCCTTGAACAATGATCCACGCACCAGCGCGATTGTGATCACGAGCGCCTCTGAGCTCGGGAGGTTCGGTTTTCTGAGGGTGCCTGGGTCTCCGAAGCGATGGAGATAGCTAGCCTTCCTGGTGCTATACGGTTGTGCTCTTCATGGAGTGGACGCGTTTGCGTCTCGAAAGCGGTTCTTCAGTGGAACCGGCGCCAAGGCCCGTCTGTGGTCGTTCAGAACACGGGGTGCCGTCTCCAAACCGGATATTGGAGCGGGCAGCCGCCGGAATTTGACCAATGGAAATGAGCGCCTGTCAGGAGGCGTTCGAAAACGGCGCGATCTTCATCGCGGCTGTTTCATGGTGTCATTCCTGACATGTTCTTTATAATCGGCAGCTTGCGGATAGTCTTGCCCGTCGCCGCCCGTAGCGCGTTGGCGACGGCCGGGCCGATCGGCGGCACACCTGGCTCACCAACTCCCGTGGGCGGCTCCTCGGACGGCACAATGTGCACCTCGACTCGCGGCATCTGCTCGATCCTGAGCGGTGTATAGGTATCGTAGTTCTCTTGGTCTACGACACCGCCCTTCAGGGTCAGCTCCTCCTGGAGGATCGCACCTAGCCCGAATCCGATACCGCCCTCCATCTGAGCGCGAATCTGGTCAGGATTTATCGCGGTGCCGCAATCTACCGCGCAGACGACGCGGTCGACCTTGAAACCATTTTCATCGTTGAGGGTGATCTCCACCACATCGGCGACATAGGTCGAGAGGCTTTCATGCAGGGCCACGCCGCGGAAACGGCCTTCCGGCAGAGGCTTGTCCCAGCCTGCCTTCTCAGCAGCCACTTTAAGCACGGCGGCATGCCGTGGATGGTGACCGAGCATTGACAAGCGGAAGTCGACCGGATCACGGTTCGCAGCGGCGGCGAGCTCATCGATCAGGGTTTCCACCGCGTAAGCGGTGTGGGTGGAGCCTACCGAACGCCACCACAGCACCGGGATGTTCACGTCCGTGGTGGTCAGCTCGACCTTCAGGTTCGGGATCGCATAGGGCAGGTTGGTGGCGCCCTCTACGGAGGTTGGATCGATGCCGTTCTTGATCATCGCCGCAGAGGTCGAACCGCCCAAGACCGATTGGCCCACGATGTGGTCATGGAGAGCGACGACATTGCCTTTCTTGTCGAGCCCCGCCTTGACTGCGTGCACATAGGCCGGCCGGTACCGCCCACCCCGCATGTCATTCTCGCGGGTCCACTGCACCTTCACTGGCTTGCCGCGTCCCAGTGCACGCGCTGTGGAAACAGCTTCGATAATGACATCTGCATCCAAGACCGCGCGGCGGCCGAAACTGCCGCCGGTCTTCATCACGTGCAGCCTCACCTTGTCCGGCGTGGTGCCGCCTACCTGAGCGGCAGCCGCCTGATAAAGGTCGGGCATCTGGTGTCCGCCCCAGACGTCGATGGTGCCGTCTTCGTTGATTCGGGCGGCCGCGTTGAGTGGCTCGATCGAAGCATGGACAAGATAGGGGAATTCGTAGTGCCCCTCGATGATTTTCTCAGCACTGGCGAACGCTGCGGGAGTGTTACCGTCGTCGCGCGCGGTGGCCGCGCCCAGATCGTCTGCTGCCTTGTTGTATTCGGCCATGATCTCGGCCGTGCCGCGCTCTTCGGCCTTCTCCTCGTTCCAGGTCACCTCCACGAGGTCGCGGCCCTTCAGCGCCGTCCAGGTGTCCCTGCCAACCACGGCAATGCCTCGCGGCGTCTGGACGACATCGACAATGCCGTCGAGTGCCTTGGCCTTGGTTGCGTCGAAGCTCTCGATCTCGGCGCCGAACTTCGGCGGATGGATCATAACGGCCGTCTGGAGTCCCTCCATCATGAGGTCGATCGTGTAGGTCTGCGCGCCGTTGGTCTTGCCGGCGGAATCGTAGCGCTTGAGGCTGTCCGATCCGATCTGGGCCCACTTGTCGCGCGGCTTTAGCGGCACGTCGTCGGGAACCGGCATTCCCGCTGCGGCTTCAGCCAGGTCACCGTAGCGCGCCTGCATCCCTGAGGCGTGCGACACGACCCCGGAAGCGACTTTGATCTCGCCGGCTGGCACGTCCCACCGCTGCGCCGCGGCCGCCACCAGCAAGGCCCGTGCGGCAGCACCCGCCTTGCGGTAGCGTTCCCACGACGAGCCCATCGACGTGGAGCCACCAGTTGCCTGTGCGGCCCCGCCCCAGGCGAGATTGCCGTAGAACGCGGTATTGCCATATCCGCCGACCACGTCCACCTGCGCCCAGTCGCCGTCGAGCTCTTCCATAACCAGGGTGGCGATGCCGAAATAGGAGCCTTGTCCCATCTCGAACTGCGAGGAGTGGATGATGATTCGGTTCTCCTTTGTGATCTCGACATAGGTCTGGAAGGGGTTCGCCTGAACCTTTGCAGGGGTCGTTTGTGCGATGTCGGGCGCGGCCAGCACTGGCCGGTAGCCCACTGCGAGGCCGCCGGTGGTGACGCCCGCGCCGACGAGGAACCAGCGGCGCGTGGGCCGCACGGCAGTATGCTTCGAGAGAAACTGCGACATGCCTCAAGTCTCCAGCCGGTTGGCGGTCTCGTGGATGGCCGCGCGGATGCGATGATAGGTGGCGCAGCGGCAGAGGTTGCCGCTCATCGCCGAATCAATATCATCGTCCGTCGGCTTAGGCGTTTCTGTAAGGAGGGCCACGGCCGACATGATCTGGCCAGACTGGCAATAGCCGCATTGAGGTACGTCGAACTCGGCCCACACGGCCTGGACCGTTTCGCCTATCTTGCCCGACACACCCTCAATGGTGGTGATCGAGGCTCCTTCGATGTCGCCGACTGCGGTCTGGCACGAGCGCGTCGGCATGCCGTTAACGTGAACCGTGCAAGCGCCGCACTGGGCAAGCCCGCAACCGAATTTCGTTCCCGTGAGTCCGATGACGTCACGGACCGCCCAGAGCAGCGGCATCTCTGGATCGACGTCGAGTGTTCGCGCCTCGCCATTGAGGGTAAAAGCGACCATTGCTTGCTCTCCTTGTCCTGAGCTGGCTATCTCGTTGAGCCTCCGCCCGCCTGGCAACCGAGCTCTTGTTGCTGAGGCCTAGCGACCACACCGTAGGAACGCGCAGCTCAAGCAACAAGCCGCTAGGTTGGCGAGTTACGAGATCGTGAAGTGGGTCGTGTCGAAAGGCTGGAGGCAACTGAATGTCATTTTTTGGGCGGACAGGCCGCTTTAGGCTGGGTTACACGAGACTGGACATTCGGGTCGTCGCGAACATCGACCGCTGGTCGGCCGCGTCCGGCAGGGCCCTGATTGGCTACACGAAATGAAATGGGACTACTATCGATGGGGGCCTACCTCGACCCGCAACCTCCACGACTGGACCCTCAGGTTTCCGGCTATCGTCCCGGGCGGTGGCCGAGCTCGGCGCCTCGGACGCGATAATAGACGGTGAGGCGTTCGTCGTTGACCAGAAGGCTTGTCGCGCATTCCCAGTCTTCAGCGGGCTCTTGGCCGCGGCGGGAGACGTCAGGACCATGCTTGCCGGCTTCGACCTGCTCAAGATCGACGGCGAGGGTCTTCGCGATCGGCCACTCGTCGATCGGCGCAAAGCGCTAGTTAACCTGCTGAGACGCCGCCAAACGGCATCGTTCTGAGCGACGAGATCAGCGGCGGCAGCGACATTCTCGCGCAAGTCTCCCAGTTCGGCCTCGAGGGCATCGTCTCCAAGCTGCGTGTCAGTCCATATCGATCCGGCCGGCGCCAAGAATGGGTGAGACAAAATGCGTGCCGAGTGATGAGTTCATCGTCATCGGCTGCGAACCCGGCAACAGTTACGGCGGTCGGGAAGCGTGCTCTGGCGAATGTCGAGGACGGAAATCTGGTGTTCGCCGGCGGCATTGGCACCGGCTTCAATGCGCGCACCGGGCCGGAAGTAAAGCGCCGGCTCGATGCCATTCCAATGGATAAACCACCGATTCCTAGTTTGAAGGCGAACGGTGCGGCATGGGCGGAGTGCCCTGCGCAGTCTGTACCTCCGCAGTCGATTGTCGAGTTCGAAGGGGGTGTGATTGGCGTCGAGACCGCTCCAGCCATGGCTATCAGCACGCGGAGTGCGTTGTTTTCGATCAGTTCTCGAAATGAGCGGGTAAATACCTTTCACTTGCCGAACGGGGTTTGCTGTTCACCGGCTGGCATCCGATGGCAAACCTTTCAACGCGGCGGCGATCTGGCGCTTCGCTGCTGGGGGCAGAGGCAGGATGGGACGCGGGGGTTCGGCACTGCAAATGTCGAGCAATTCAGCGAGTGCATAGACGACGCGAAGGCTCGAGAACTCCTTGAAGAGGCTCCAGATCGGGACCAGCGCGGCATTGATCCGTCGCGCTTCGGCCGCATCGCCCTGTTGCGCCGCTGTGACGATCGTCATGCAGACCTCGGGCAGGATGCCCGCGAGGACGCTGTACCATGTGTCGGCGCCGGCAATCATGGCCTCGGCGGCGTTCCAGTCGCCGCTGTAACCAATCGAGAACCCTTCCGGCAGTGTGCGCCTCTGGGCGGTCAGGTGGTTCTTGATCGCATCGCTTTTGTCTGTCGGATTCTTGATGGCGACAATCCCAGCCACCTTTGCCAGGCGGCTGACAAGGGGTGGACTGAAATGGAAATGCGTCGTTCCTGGATTGTCGTAGACGACGATCGGCAGGCCACTTTCGCGCGCCACGGTGGAGAAATGTTCGAACACCTCGTCATCAGTAAGCGGGGTGTAGGAGGCGGCGGCAAGCAAACCCGCAGCTGCTCCAAGGGCCTTGGCGTCTTGCGCGAGCCCCACGGCTTCATCGGTGCGCAGCGCGCCCACACCCACCACGACCGGCATTTGCCCCGCCGTTTGGTCCAAGGTCTCGGAGAGCGCCCGCCGCCGTTGCTCGCGCGACAGATAGATGTATGTGCCGGTGCTGCCGAGAAGACCGATGGAATCGACCTGAGCAATGCCAAGCCGAGCAATCAGCCTGCGCAGGGCAACGCTATCGACGCGGCCGTCACGATTGGTCGGGGTGATGGGGAACGCGGAAAGACCGCTCAGGAATGCCATGGCAAGGCTCCA